>JAZNQJ010000102.1:0-3105 GCA_045590115.1 Alistipes sp.
GTTTGTATATGTGAATAATTTGCATTTACTTTGTAGTGTAATTCCGAGCTTACTCGGTTCGTAGGTTGTTGACCCTCAGGTGTAAGACCTTCGTTGGGGGTAAACAAGGGATAAAGGTGCTAATATTTATCCATAGAGACAAGCCATAAAACAGGGTTTGAACCTAATTGAATTAATTAATGGCTCGAATAGAATGTTTCTTTGCGCAGAAGAGGTCGTTCTATTGTGAGTAGTGGTCTGAATAAAAAGCATGACAATGAGAAAGAATTATAATTTTACCCGTCGCAAGCTCTATCTTCCGGAGTATGGACGGCATATCCACGAGATGGTAGACTCTCTGCTGCTGATCGAAGATCGTACGGAACGTACACGCCAGGCAAAGGCCGTAATCGCCGTAATGGGTAATCTCAACCCTATGTTGCGTGATACTGAGGAGTTTAAGCATAAGTTGTGGGATCACCTCTTCATAATGTCTGATTTTCAGCTCGATGTTGACTCTCCCTATATGCAACCTTCACGCCAAGATCTAACCATCCGCCCTGAAAAGTTGCCATATCCACAGTCTCGTATAACATTTAAGCACTACGGTAAGTATACCCAGCAGCTTGTGCGCCACGTAATCGAGAGTTCAAAGAGTAATAATACCGAGCAGGAGATACTCAACATCGCTCGCTATATGCGCACCAAGAGCTACGAGTTCAACAACGAGCATCCAAACAACGAGTCTATAATGCGTGACATACGCATTATGTCGGGTGGCGATGTAGATATCGACCTTACCGAGATTGCAAATATGCGTAGCGATTATCGCCAGCACACATCCGCTCAGCGTGGCGCTAAGAGCAAAAAGACTCAGCACTCGCCACAACGTAAGATGCAGCGTGGAGGAGCCAAGAATAGCGCTCGCCACCACCAACATAAGTAATACCAAACGTAGAATAGCTTTGGCTCAGTAGTGCCAATATAAATATTAGAGAACTAATGAAGAGATTTTTGATGGTCGCAGTGGCCTTTGCCTCACTACTTACATCGTGTGCCACTGATGGCGTAAAGACCTCGGTTGAGGGACGTTTTGTGGGTAATCGTGTAGACTCAGTATACCTTGAGCGTATATCTGATGGCTATGATGCTGTAGAACGTGTTGCAAGTTCAGCACTTGGCGATGATGGTGGCTTTAAGTTTACCTTTAAGATGGATGCTGAGGCTTCGCCATGCCTCTACCGTCTGAGCTTTGATAAGCAGATTCGCCCAATCACATTGGTAGTATCGCCTGCCGACAACATCTACCTCGACTCTGCTGGCGACCTCTTTCTCAACTACGAGGTAAAGAACTCTGAGGAGTCGGCACTCATCAAGCAGTTTAACAAGGAGTATTACCCTACGGTAGACCGCCTTGCACGTCTAAGCGACCGCATAGCATCGGGCGAGGGAGATATGCTTGAGCTAAACAAGGAGGCCTATAAGGCAGCCATGGAGGCTATGCAGTGTCAGGTACGTTTTGTGGGTAGCAACCCTGAGACTTTGGCAGCATTCTACGCCTCACGTCAGCATGTTGCTGAGGAGTATGTGCCTATGCTTCAGGGTAAGGGTATCTCAATGCCTCATATCCAGATGCTTAAGCAGGGACTCCAGACAGCATATCCCGACAGCCCATATGTAGCTTTGCTTCAGAGCGAGATAGAGAGCGCCGAGGCCTTTGCAAAGTTGGCCGATAAGGTTGTCGAGACATCATATCCCGACATTGAACTTGATGATATGTACAAGAAGATGCACTCGCTATCTGAGCTTTCAGGCAAGGTAGTGTTGCTATACTTCTGGTCGGCAGAGCATCCTCTGTGCAACAATATCAACGCAGAGCTTAAGGAACTTTACAAGAAGTACCACGACAAGGGCTTCGACGTATACCATGTCTCGGCAGATGCCTCACGTGCGTTGTGGATTGAGGCGGTACGCGCTCAGCAGCTGCCATGGGTATCGGTATTTGGTGGTACCGACCCACGAGTATTCTCGCTATATAGCGTCGTGGAGCTTCCTACAGCATACCTAATCTCACCATCAGGCGACATCAAGCCTTGCTCGCTGCAGAGCGAGGAGCTGGAGCGTGAGATCAAGAAGCTACTATAACCTATGATCTACTTTGCCTCAGACATACATCTTGGCGCAGGTAGCCCTGAGCAGGTAAAGCGCACCGAGAGAGCATTCTGCCGCTGGTTAGACCTTGTGGCCGAAGATGCTACGGATGTATACCTACTTGGCGACGTATTCGACTTCTGGTTTGAGTATCGTAGGGTAGTGCCTCAGGGCTTTGTGCGTGTGTTGGCACGCCTCGCTGCACTCTCGGATCGTGGTGTGCATGTTACGCTGTTCACAGGAAATCACGATATGTGGTGCTACGAATACCTTACTCGAGAGTGTGGCGTGCGCATAGTATACCATCCTCAGGTTGTGGAACTATATGGCCGTAAACTATATCTTGCGCATGGCGACAATCTAAACATCAAGGGTCAGCCCTTGCTGCGAGCAATGAATGCTACGTTCCGCTCTAAGGTGGCACGATGGCTCTTCAGTTGGTTGGTACACCCCGACCTTGCGCTCAAGTTTGGGCGAGGGTGGAGTGGAAGGTCTCGTAAGTCGCATGGCGGCGAGAGTATCACACCGCATAACTTAGACTTCCTTGTGGAGTATGCTCGTAATCACTACTCGGTGCATGGCGATACGTATGCCTACATCTTTGGCCATATGCACTATCCACATAGCGTTGAGGAGGGTGATTTTAGGGTGATGTTCCTCAGCGATTGGTCACGTGATGTGGCAACCTATGCGGTGATGGACACAAACCATAAACTCGAACTTAAAACCTTTGAACTATAGATGAAACAGTATCTCGAGCTACTATCAACCATACGTGAGCATGGCGTGGTGCGTGGCGACCGCACAGGCACAGGCACAAAGGGTATCTTTGGCTATCAGATGCGCTTTAACCTCGCCGAGGGCTTCCCGCTGCTTACCACAAAGCGTGTCTTTATGAAGGGTATCATCCACGAGTTGTTGTGGTTTCTCAGTGGAAGTCGGAGGCCAAGCGGTCTTAGGAAGACAATACAGCTT
>JAZNQJ010000103.1:0-14962 GCA_045590115.1 Alistipes sp.
AATGACAACGATTCAACCATGCCTGAGCGCCCATATACCACGCTTACAGAGGATCACACCTATAACTTCCCAAGCGAAACTACATATAGCGCCTTTTGCATTGGCGAGTATATGAAGGAGGGATACGACCTATGGTTTATTACCATTATGGGCTATAATAATAGCTATCCTGATGGCTATGGAGATATGTTTACAACGGAGCTTTTGGTAGAGTCGGGAGGCGCTCGCGATAAGATGCCTACGGGCACTTATAACATAGCACTTGAGGTTAAAGACCACACGATGTTCCCTGGCATTGTCGACTATGCAGGTAATATCTTTTTCACATGGTATGGCGACCTCACGCCTGATGCAGAGGGTTATTCAAGCCAGGTGGCACCTATCGCATCGGGCACGGTTACTGTTGAGGAGCTAGAGAATGGCAACTGCCACTTCACGTTCGACCTCGTGGACGATGCGGGCAATAATATTACTGGCGAATGGAGTGGTACCGGTGAAGCTGTCGACCTTTCAGGTAATGTCTCAAGCCTTGCGGCTGCCCCACTTGCTCTAAGAAGATAATCACAGAGTTATCATGACTAAGCCCACCTACGATTTACGCAGGTGGGCTTTTCTATAAGCTATATTTATCAGACTTATTTTTTAGAGCAGTTCCCCGAACTTACTCTTGCCATTACAGAACCTCTCGAAGTGTCTATAAGTCATACCGCCTTTATTTAATTTAATAGGATTGCGAAAGGTGATGATTTGTGGAACGAGAAAATTTTTATAACTTTGTATATCTCAAAACACAAATACTAAGAAAGAAGCTGGCTATGTATATATTCTCACCAATCCAAGTTTCAAGGAGGACTGGGTTAAAATCGGTAAAAGTTCTCGCCCTGTGGATATTCGCTCGAAGGAGTTGGATAATACGGCTGTACCTTTGCCGTTTGAGATTTATGCGACGTTGAAGACGGTGAAGTATTCGGAGGTTGAAAGGGCCGTGCATCAGACTATTGATAGTTTGACCGACCTGCGCATTCGTCAGAATCGCGAGTTTTTCAACATTACACCTGTTGAGGCGTTGAATATTCTCAAGCGAATGGCGACAATGCTTGATGATGCAGAGATAACAGAGTATCACAAGGATAATAGTGTTTGTGAAGAGGTTAAAAGTGAAAAGATGCAACCTCGCCACGAAAAACGCAAGGCATTTTGGACTGAGTTTATTCAATATTGTAGAGATAATGATGGTATATTTGCCAACAACTCACCTGTGGGAGATAGTTGGATTGGCAAGTCTATTCGTGTTCCTTATGGAATCAATATGAATGCGGTCATTGGTTATAACCTTGCAAGAATAGAGATATATTTTAACTCTGGTAATAAGGAAACGAATAAGAGAATTTTTGATTACCTATATTCTCGAAAAGATGAGATTGAGGCTGAATATGGAGAGCCCCTCGTATGGCAAAGATTAACAGATAAGGTCACTTGTCGCGTTAAAGATGAACGCGAATATTTATGTTTCGATATAGATGACAAAACTGAACTTTTTGCGTTCCTGAAAGATGCGAGCGATAAAATGTCAGTTATATTCCACAACTATATACTTGAGTACAAGGAGTAACTGTCGGCGGGATTGACTTCGCTGTCGCTCGGCTTTCCCTTGGAGTCCTCGGCAAAGAGGGTGCAAGCATTGCCTGAAATGTGATTGACTTCGCTACGCTCGTCTTTCACTGCGTCGGCTCGGCAATAATAAAATAAGCCTAAGGTGGCTGTGCTGTGCGCACAGCAAAAACAATAGAGAGATGACTTTCAAATAAACTTGAAGTCATCTCTCTATTGTTTTTTGACTCTACGAGTAACACCTTATTTGTTATTGCTCTCGCTCTCCTTGTGATTCCGGCGGGGTTCGAAGCGCAGGGTTTTACCCAAGCTCGCGGGGATACCTTATGGCGGAGGCTTGCAGCCGAGCAATAAACACAATCATATCCCCGCAACCCCGCATAAAGAAACTACCGCCGAGAGTAGTTGTGCAAACGACAGCCCGATTTATCGGGTGTGGGTTTTGGGGTTGGCACTCGGGAGCTTACTCACGAAGGGCCACACCACAAAAACAACGACAGAGCAAAGCACTCTGTCGTTGTCGTTTGCAAAAGTGATTCCGGCGGGGTTCGAACCCACGACCCACAGCTTAGAAGGCTGTTGCTCTATCCAACTGAGCTACGGAACCATCGCTATTGATCGCATCTAAACCATTCAAAAAACAACTTTAGATACGATTTGCGATGCAAATGTAGTGAAAATATATCGATTTGCAAAATTTTCGCACCTAACTTACAATTATTATCGCACATCAGACGCACAGGTCACAACATACAGTACAATACAAGGCATATTTAAAACCATTGTTCCCCCTACTATCACCGTAAACGATCTTACTATCACAGGCGAGCTATGATGCACAACTCTTGGCATCTACTGTCATAATTGGATGCCCATGTACAACAACAAGGCTGATCAGTTATAGGTTCGTTAGAGGTAAGAAACACTAACGGTATGTTCTATAAATTAGTGTTGCAGGCGAGGAGTTCCAATGTAGTCTTGTGACTCCTCAATCTGTATTATAAAAACTATATATCGGTAATCACTTAAACTATAGTGTGATATCGGCATAAAAGATTATGCAAAAAATGGTTTATATACGTTGGTTTCGCAAAAAATTACTACCTTTGAATCTGTGATGCGAATAAAACACTGTAAACATATGAGACTAATATCAAAGATTGTCCTACTGCTGATAGTATCCAGCCTAAGCCTTACGACAACATACGGTAGCGAAATCCTTGCTGCGCCCACCACTACTGAGGAGCCTCAGACAAAGTACGACTATACCCCATTAGCCGAGAGCATTGTAGCGGGATGCTGTAGCGAGTACGACAAGGCGAAGGCAATCTACCGATGGCTCTGCGAGAATATCGCCTACGACACCACCTACACAATATATCATGCCGATGAGTGCTACGAACAGCGTCGCGGTGTGTGCAACGCCTACTGCGAGCTATACTACCACCTTGCAAAGTGCGTGGGCATATACTCACGAATCGTGAATGGCAAGTCGAAAGACATCTATGGACATATAGACAGTCGTGGCCACGCATGGATATACACCGTTGTAGATGGTCGTGGAATGTTTCTCGATGCCACATGGGGTGCTGGTACGGTTAACAATGGCAAGTTTACTCGCAACAAGTATATTTGGGCATGGTTTGATGTTAACCCAAAATTCATGATATTCACACACTTTCCCGACAACGACTCGGATCAGTTCCTCTACCCTGCTATCTCATTCGACGAGTTTCGCTCGTTGCCACGTGCAGCAAGTGAGTGGGTGACGCTGAAACTTGACATCGACCATGTGTACAATCTTGCGATGAAGCGTGAGCTTAGGCTTCCTACATTTTATAGTGGCGATGACATTGCTCCTAACCTTGAGATATTGGAAATGCCCCTCGAGAGGTCGTTACGCATAGGTCAAAGCTATACTTTCCGCATTAGGCTCTCGGACAGCAAGTATAACATTGCACTCATAAACAACAGTGATTTCGCCGAACTTGACACATGGCATAGCCTCGGTGGAGGCATATATGCTATCGACTATACGGTGCGAGATACGGGAGGTGTACGCCTGGGCTATAAGCTTGGTAACGGCAATGAGTGGTCGATACTCCTCGACTATGCGGTAGTAGCTCCTACTGCCGAAGATTGGGACAATGCTGCGAAGCACTACCCACTGAGCCACCCAGATGTGAAGAGGACCAAGAACCTATACGCCGATGAGTGGGCATCTGCGGGGGTTGACAATGCAGAGCTTGCCGAGCTTATCAAGAGTCATGGAGTCACCGAGCTACCCATATTCTATACCAACATGGGCAAGCACCTACGTATAGCCTCACTGCCTATGCACTACCGCCTACGTGTAGGTCAGAGCTACACCTTTAGCTTCTACCCTACCAATGGCAAAAAATGGGCAGTACTCGAGGGTCAAAAGTGGCATCAGACGTTTAGCCAGGCTGATGATGGCAGGCTTACGATTACGATCACTCCCCAGAACGTGGGAATGCTATATATAACCACCAACGTCAGTGGCAATAGCTACCAGCACTGCATTGGATATGAGGTAGCTTACTACTAAGCATCAAGCCTTAGTAGTAGTTCTTACTCTGACCACGATATCTAAGCATATAGCCCTGTGGGTCAGAGCTAAAGTTCACATCAACCTGGTCGTGCGTGCCATAGTAGGCATCGTGGCAATCTATCTCAATCTGGCCACTACGGAAGCCGAACTCATACCTATCGCTGATAGCAACAGGCATCTTTGTCTGGCTACGTAGCGTAAGAGGTCTTGAGGCACTCGCACTCTTATCCACAAGCTCCACATAGCCCTCATACTCAACCTCAACTTCGGCATTACACCTATCGTCAAGTTCGGATATCTCATAGCTAAACCTAAGGCTCGCCTCGCCCGATGATTCATAAATATAGAGCGTTGTGATATCTGCCACAATTGTACCATCCTCTTGTGGCGTGAGGGTCATAGTGTAGTCGTTACCACCCTCGTAGCGTACTGTCCACTCGCCATCGCCCAAAGCACTTTGATTAGTGATATAGTAGGTGTATATCGGCAGGTTGTAGTTCGACATACGCTTTACCACATAGCCGTTGCCTCGTTTATCAAGCTCCGAGTGCTGGCCAAAGTAGATATCAAAGTATGTATCACGCAGGCTATCATCCTCAATCGTGAGCATATGGTCAAAGTGTACAGCATCAGTAAGCATACGATTTACGTATTCGAGGTCAGCCTTAGCCTCATACCATATTGTTTGAGCAATGCGCATAGGCACCCTACTATCGGCTTCATCACTTACGCACGAAGGCATCAGCACAACACTAAGCGCACATACCACATATAAATATATTCGTCTCATAGTCTTAAAAGTTTAAAATCTAACACCCACGCCAGCACGTAGTACACCGCCAACGCCACCACCAAGTTCGGCATAGCCATACACTCGCTTACCTACAGAGATACCTACCCACGCAGCGTCAAACATAGGCACCAGCCAGCTATCGCCAAATTGAATATGAGCCAATGCTCCCAAGCCAAGCGACGAGTACATCGACACACAGCTACGATGCAACCAGCTAAAGCGCATGTTAAACAGCAACGAGGCAATACACATCGAGTAGCGTCGATAGACATCGTTGCTCACCACATATCGATCTGCGACCGTTCGCCAGCCTACGGTACTCTTAACACCCAACGACAGCCAGCGTTTCACACTATGCTGATAGTTTAGCGACAGGCATGGCCAATAGCGTTCTGCCGAGCTATAGAGGCTGGACTCGTGTAGCGTCTGGCTGAAATTACGCACATGGGGGCGTATGTCCGCATCAACGTCGGTATATAGTTCCATAAGCAGTATCAGCGTAGCACCAGGAACGGCAGTACCAAGCTCCAGCGAATTCTTAAAGCTCACCGAGGGTAGAGCGTCGTAGGGTGAGAAGTTCGGCTTGGGACATACAGGCGCAGAGTCTTGCTGCTTAGCCCAATAGGCCGATACATTCTCAGATAGTTGCTCCCTCGTTACGTCGCTCTGCGCCATTACGGTGGTGAGCGAGGCGGCAAACGCCACAAGTAGCATAAATATACGTATTCTCATAACCTTCTACTTTTTATTTTTGTTCAAGAAACGATAACCAATACCAATCGATATAGCACCACGTGAGCCACCACTGATGTCAAAATACCCAAAGAGGTTACGTCCCACGCTGATGCCTATAAACGTGACATCGAAGGCAGCATTAACATGAACGCCCACGCCCGCAGGTCTATCGTAGTGGGCAACAGATAGTCCAAGGCCAAGACCTGAGTATAGCTGCACGATGCCTCGCCGTAACCACGCAAAGCGCACAACGGGGAGCAACGAATAGCTATTATAACTATAGGTACCAACACGCTTATATGCACCATAGTCATATATTCCTGAGAAGCCTCCCGACCATACAAGAGCGCCACCAAAGTATAGCCAATCCTTAAACCAGCGACCACCCTCAACGCCAAATGTCAGCCAATTTGGCGAGCCTACAACATAGTCTCCGACACTATATCCATCGTCCCATTGAGGATTCCACCAATGGTCGGTGGTATACTCCATCGAGGCTGTAAGAGCCGAGTAGGCAATGCCGAAGCGCAGCTCATGAGTACCCGCCACGAGGGGTTTGCGGTAGCGTACCGCATCGTTCTGAGACTCAACATGGGGTGTGAATACCACACGATAGCTGCCGAGCGAGTCCTGAAACTTAAAGCGTGTCTGCGCACTCGTCATGTTAGGAACGATGAGCAGCAACAGCACAAACGCAGAGCGATTTAGATAGGTGAGTAGGCGCATAGTTTAGCGTTTTTTGTTAATGCAAAGTTACCACTATTATACCCTACTACCAAATTTTAAGACCCAAAGTTTTTCCAGATTGCATTTCTCAACCCTCTGACATCCAACGGTTTAAGCAAAGCTAAAAGCATCAAATTTTCATAGTGTTGATAATCAGCGAGTTAAGTGTATATGGCTGATTATTAAGATATTAAGATAATTAGGGAAAATAAGAGGGAGGCGGACAAAGGGTTTAGGGTGTAAAGCGATTAAAAAATTTAGGGAGTCTAATGAGCGCTGACCTAAGACTCACTAAACTCCCTAATCTCTAATAGCTAATAGCTCGCTACATGCTCTTTGCGGCCTCAAGCTCGGCAAGGCGGTGGTCAAGTTCAATCTTGTCGATAATGGTCTTGACCACAACATCAATCTCGGAGCCATCGGAGTAATCGGCAGGGCATACATGGTTAACACGATTGTCACGTATCAGCTCGTTGAGCAACGTGCGCTGGCCATGCTCCTCAGGGTTATAAACTGCAATCGAGTGACCACCGAAGTTCTTGACAAGGCGCATACATGGGATGTCGGTAGTACCGTCGCCAAAGTATATCATGCGAGAGAAAGGCACAGGGCGCTTGTTCTCCTCCATGAAGCGGTTGACATCCTTAGTATCAAAGACCGACTCAACGCCCTTATTAATCTTAAAGATAAACTGTGTCTTATTGGTATAGTTTACCGCCACAGCTGGCCAATAGGCGATGCCATCGACATTATATAGGAACGAGCAGGCGTAGATATTCTTGAACTCATGGGCAATGGCCGTACCCTCGATAATCTCCTTAAGGCCTGAAGAGTTTACGTAGTGCAAGATGTTGATACCACGCTGTGCGCCATACTCGTTGATGCGCTTAAACCACTCGGTAACACCTCGATAGAACTGCACATTGCGTCCCGACTCACGAAAGGCCTCACGCCTAAGCGACAATCCCTTAGACTGTGCTGCCTGGAGCATACGTGCCATATAGGTAAGCACCTGGTCGGCATCCTGCTCCTCAGCCAGGGTATTGGCCTCGTGCCAGAACTCTATATTGCTCTTGCCCACAGCGGGGATAAAGTCATACTCCTGCATATTTCCAGGAGAAAGCGTACCATCAAAGTCGTAGATTAGCGCAACGGTAATATTTTCTTTCATCGCTTATTTTGTTATAATGGTGTAAATATACAAAAAAATCACTACATTTGCATAAAATAGAACTAATTATTTGTAAACAGATAAGTTATGGTGAGAAAATTGCGTCGCTCTCGCAGCAACAAAGTCATTGCTGGTGTATGTGGAGGCATTGGCGAGTATATGAATGCTGACCCTGTGGCTATCCGTTTGGCAGCTGTGCTACTGACACTATTTGCCGGCATGTCACTTTGGGTATATATCATCATGTGGATCGTGATGCCTGAGGAGTAATACTCAAAAATCGTAATAACCAAAAGAGTAAAAATATGGAATTTAAAGAAGTTGTACGCAAGCGTCGCTCGACACGTCGCTATACAGGTAAGCCCGTAGAGGTCGAGAAGCTACGCTCAGCAATGGAGCTTGCACTGCTCGCTCCATCATCAAAGAATACACGCTCAACACGTCTTATGGCCGTTACCAACCTCGACAAGGTACACGCCTTGAGTCGTCTGCGTGATTGGGGATCATCGCTACTTGAGGAGGCTGGCGCAGCCATAGTAATTCTCGGTGATGAGGAGGCAAGCCCAATGTGGCAGACAAATGCCTCTATTATGGCCAATACCCTACAGCTTGCCCTTGTAGAGGAGGGTCTTGCATCGTGCTGGGTGCATGTTGGCGACTACCTAACGCTCAAGGATGACCCTACAAGCCAGCGTAGCGAGGACTACGTGAAGCAGATACTCCCTGAGATTCCTGCAGGCTACAGAGTATGGTCGGTGATATCTATCGGCTATGCCGACTACACCCCAAAACCACTACCCGATTACGAGGGGCCCGAGCGAATACTCTTTGTGGAATAGTTTCGAGAGGCTGCTATGAAGATAGTATTTGCGACAAACAATGCCCATAAGCTCTCGGAGGTAAGCGCAGTGCTTGGCTCGGAGTATGAGCTTGTAACCCTGCGTGAAGTGGGCATTACGGAGGATATCCCTGAGACCGGAGCTACACTCGATGAGAATGCCTCGCAGAAGGCACGCTATGTCTATGAGCGCACAGGCCTCGACTGCTTTGCCGATGACACAGGTCTCGAGGTGGAGGCACTAAATGGCGCACCTGGTGTACGCTCGGCACGCTATGCTACGGATGGTCACGACTTTGCGGCCAACAACCGCAAGCTACTCTCGGAGCTACAGCGAAGCACCAACCGCTCGGCACGCTTCCGCACCGTTATATCGCTAGTTCGTGGCGGCGTAGAGCAGCAGGTCGAGGGCATCGTGCGTGGCACGATAGCTACCTCGGAGGCTGGTTGCGGAGGATTTGGCTACGACCCGTTGTTTATCCCAGAGGGCTACGACTGCACATTTGCCGAGATGAGTGCCGAGCAGAAGAACTCCATCTCGCATCGAGGTCGTGCAGTAGCCGAGCTTGTGAAGCTACTTAAAGAGTAATCATCCCAACAACAGAGATAAAGGCGGAAAACTTAATGTTCTCCGCCTTTACTTATTGCAACATAACACTACCCTGCTTCTACTTCTGCGTAAGGAACTTATTATAGAAGTTAATCGTAGAGCCTGAGGTGGCAAAGGCAATGTTATTGCCAAAGACCACATCGGTAATCTTATTCTCACGAACGTACTCCACAATATTTCGAGTGAAGTAGCGGGCATCGATAACGTGAATCTCCTCGAACGAGTAGAACAGGTAGCCAGGAATAGCATTACCGAAGCTATCCTTGAGCAGAATCATGCGACGGCCATTGTTGGTGGCGGTACGCACCTGCGTAATCTTATTGTCGCCACCCATAAACGTGCAGTAAGCACCACCCGAGCCATCCTTAAACTCGTAGAAATACCTATCCTTGATAGGTGGGTGAGTACCCGTAACAGTATAGTTCTCATCCACAACATAGTTGATATATGTTGTCTCATACTCAATATCCTGAGGTACATAGTATACGAAATCCTCTGGCGAACGCTTTACGGAGATATCACGTGAGTAGCGATACATAGAGCCTACATAGCGTTTTACAACCTTACGCTCGTAGTGCGTGAGGTCGTTGAAAGGTACTCCTGCAGCCTCGGCCAATGCCTGAGCAGCATAGTATGCACCAAGAGGCGCCCAATGGTGGTCGGTACGCAGATAGATATCCTCATGGGCATGGTTCTTAAGAGGTGTGTAGGCATCCACCGCAATAATACACGAGTCGAGCGCAGCATAGGCATTGTCGATAGTCTCACGCTGCGACTTAACCCTGCTCTTAGCCTTCTCGGGGCAGTAGAACTCGATAGCCGTAGGGATAAGCATGCAGTATACCTGTACCTCCTCGCCCAAGATATTCTGATACTTATTTGCCATGCGGGCATAGGCATCGCAAGCATTAGGACCACCACGATAGTTGGTCAAGGCACGCACATTGGGCTGCGAGCCAACGATAACGATACCATGGTTAGTAATCTTGGCCTTCTCCTCAGCCTTAGGCTGCAGTGCGGTGCTATCGACCTTAGGCTCTACGCTCTCCGCTGCAACGCTATCTGACACTATGAGAGGTTGTTGTTGCTGCTCGATGGTGGCATCATCATCGCCCTCGATGAATGTCACATCATCCTCGCCCTTTGAGGCAAGGCGAAGTTTCTTGGCATTGTCAAACTCCATGCTCAGGGTCATGAACCTGTCACGATAAGGCTCGCTATCGCTATACCACGATGACACCTCAGAGGTATAATTACCCTTGAAGAGTTTCTCTGCCGAAAACTCAGGACGCTTGGCAAGCTCACGATTCTCAAGCTCGGAGAACGTAGGGCGCTCAAAGAAGTTAAACACAACGACAAAGAGGCCTACTACAGCCACCATTGCCGATACATATATTATATAGTGTAGTCGTTTCATCGCTATAGGGTTATTGTACTAAGAGTCGTTTGTAGCTACTCATAGGGCTTGACGATACCGCAAAGGCGATGCTTGTAGATATTACTACGTCGGTGATACCATGCTCTTTGATATATGTCTTAAGGTTCTTGTTGAAGAATCTAAAGTCAACGACATGAATCTCCTCGAACGAGTAGAACAAGTAGCCAGGGATGGCATTGCCGAAGCTATCCTTAACAATAAGCATACGACGGCCATTTCCCACGTCGGTCTTTACCTGTGTGATACGGCTGTCGCCACCCATAAATGTGCAGTAGGCAGCTCCCCCAGCGAAGTTATAGAAGTAGTTACCCTTAGTTGGGCGGCTCTCGCCAATGATACTCTTGTTGTTTGAGGCCAACGAGTAGACAATATACGTAGTCTCATAGTTTGCTTCTGTAGGCTTATAGTATACGAAGTTCTCAGGCGAGTTCTTTACGGCCGCATCCTTAGAGTAGGAGTACATCGAGCCTACATATCCTGGTACTACCTTACGCTCGTAGTGCGACAGGTCTTTGAATGGCACGCCTGCAGCCTTTGCCAACGCCTGGGCAGCATAGTAGCCACCAAGAGGCGTCCAATGGTGGTCGGTGCGTGAGTAGATATCCTCGTGGGCATGCGAGGCCAAAGCACTATAGGCATCCACGATGACAACATTAGGGTCAAGACCAGCATATATAGCATTGATAATCTCAGCCTCAGCACCCTTACGACTCCAGCGAGCCGCCGCATCAGGAACATAGAACGACGCTGCCGAAGGGATAACAAGAAGGTATACGTTGACATCCTCGGGGAGGTTTGTACGGTAGAACTTGCTACAATCGATACATGTGCGGGCAACATCCGTAGAGGCATTGAAGCAGCTTATGGCACGCACATTAGGTACCTTGCCAACAATCATAATGCTATTTGCAGCCATATAGGCACTCTGCTTAGGGTTTACGGTGTTCACATAGCTCGCCACACGATGTGACTGCTGGGCATAAAGCGAGGTGCTGAGTAGCACTGCAAGTAGCAGTAGCGAGAGATTTTTAAATAGTTTCATATTGGGATTTAGTTTAGAATCGTGTATAGATAAAGGCGTTGTTTGTAGCACCCACAAGCAGAGCAACACTCAAAAGTAGGATTATCACCGACACCGCTACACGTAGCAGCAGCTGTGTCCATGCCAACACCGTAGTATGAGTACCACAGAGCCTGACAACACCATCCGAGAAAGCCTTGCGAAGAGGCATACAGAAGAGTACTGCCACCACCCATAGCCAGAAGTTGCCCATAAGCGCAGTCTGCTCGGCAATATCCGGAGCCACAGTCGTAGCACCAAAAAACGAGCGGTAGAACTTACCCATAGGTTCAAAGCTATCGTAGTAGAACAAGCCCCAGCTACACGTCAAAAGTAGCAGCGAGTAGACATGACGCACAAAGCGTGGTATGCGCTCGGCAATACGCAGTATTGTATACTTCTCGATAAGTACAATAGCGCCAAAGTACAAGCCCCATAGCACAAAGTTCCAGCTTGCACCATGCCACATACCCGTAAGGAACCATACCACGAGGATGTTGAGACCCTGATGACGGCGGTTACCACCCAGCGGGATATAGACATAGTCGCGGAAGAAGCTACCAAGCGAGATGTGCCACCTACGCCAAAAGTCGGTAATTGAGGTTGCGATGTATGGATGGTTAAAGTTCTCATTGAAGTGGAAGCCCATCGCTCGACCTATACCTATGGCCATATCCGAATAGCCCGAGAAGTCGAAATATATCTGCAGCGCATATGCCGCAGCGCCTATCCATGCACCCGCAGTCGAGAGGTTATTCACGCCATTGAGCAGGAATTGGTCGGCAACCACCGAGAATTGGTTGGCGATAATCACCTTCTTGCCGAGACCTATGAGGAAGCGGAACACGCCCTCAGTGAGATCCTGCGATGTGGTGCTGCGAGAGTTAATCTCACGAGCAATGGTGTCGTAGCGCACGATAGGTCCTGCAACAAGCTGTGGAAACATAGAGATATAGAGCAACAGGCTGCCAAATCTCTTCTGCGCTGGCGACTCACGACGGTAGACATCTACAAGATATGATATCGATTGGAAGGTGTAGAACGAGATACCTATTGGCAGTGCAATCTGTGGGATGGGAATAGGGATGCCAATGGCATTAAGCGTCGAGGCAATGAACCCTGCATACTTGAACACGCCGAGAACGAGGATGTTGCACACCAAGCCAATGATGAGCGCACGCTTACGCTTAGCCCCATCGTAGCGGTCGATGGCAAGTCCGCTAAGGTAGTTTATCAGCACACAAAATACCATCAGGAATACGTAGATAGGCTCTCCCCAGCCATAGAATATCAGCGAGAAGAGTACCGCAACGGCGTTGCGCAACGCACAACTGCGGTGGCCATCTACCATTGGCAACCTACGTTCGATGAGCGATGCAATGACGTAGCATAGCGCAAACGCAGGGATAAATACGAATAGAAAAAATAAGTCTGAAAATACCATTATTATTCTTGAATAATAAGGCCTAATAAAGTATTGGGTCTTACGGTTTCACAACAAAGTCGCAAAAGTAACTCTTTTTGAACTAATAAGCAAATAGTTGGTTGACTTTTAGTTGTTAGATGATAGAGGGCGCTAATTTGTTGCCGATAAAGAGATTGGGCTGGATAGAACATACTTGCTGTATTTCCTATTCAGCCCAATGATTGAGGTGACAAAGGAGCGCCACTATCACAAGAAATACCTGATGCAACGCACAGGCATAGCATTAGCCCTATGCATCGAGCGTGCCGACTCAAAGCCATTCCAAGTGCGTGTAGCGCTATTAAGGTCGAAGAACATCGCCTCGGCCATGCCGTCATCCGTAGCCGTAGCTGTCCAATAGTAGCCTGACCATGGCACAGGGCGTATGGTGTCATCGTTTACGATATCGAGTCTGCCATCGAGGTAGTTGCGGCGACCCGCAGCTGAGAAGAAGAAGTTGTTATCTGCCTCATCAACCAAGTTCCAGCCATACATCTTTTGTGCCTCCTGCCACATTAGATCATCGTCATACTCACTAATAGTAAGGTTCTTAAATACCGAGCTATCGGGCAAGCGCCAGCCAGCAGGACATGGGTCGTTCTCGCTCTTAGAGCTATCGCTCCAAAGCGTATCATCGTGACCCTCAAACAACCAATCGTAGACGTTATCCTTGTTGCCCTTAATCATTGTTAAGGGGTTAGCCTCAGCCCACTCCACAGTGCCGGTCTTTGCGGTAGACTCTGTGTACTTGAGCTTACGTTCAATACCATCTGCATCGTAGATGATCATGTCATAGTTTGCTGCAAAGTTCCACGAGTGAGGGCCTACGATAGGTGTATGACGACCCCACTGGTAGTACATGCCATATGAGCGAGCTATCTTCTGGGGGTCATCGCTACCCGCTGAGTTGCAGTCAGCGCCGAGGTTACGATTCATCATCTCCTTGCCGTTAAGCGTGATTGTATCCTGCTCAGGGTCGGTCTGAGTAATCCAGATATGCCATGTCCAGATAAGGTTGCCCTCAGCATCATATGCACCAAGCAGTGCATTACCTGGCTCAAAGCCCTCTATATCGGCATCATCGCTCTGGCTGAGTGCCTCAATATAGAACGAGCCTATGCCATTTTGCAGGTCGACATACTTAATAATACCATCGATGCTCTGCCATATAATCTCGATATAGGCGGTGTTGAGCGGAGTGCTTGTGCCACCTATCATAGGGTTAAACAGATAGCGTGCGGGGGCTTTGCAGGCGATATAGCAGTTAGCAGGTGTGTTGTAGTAGTCAACCTCATCCGACTTATTAACGATAGCAACATACACCGTAGCACTCTCCTTTGTACCCATTGGCGAGTAGGCCGCTAACGAGATATTACCACTTCGCACCTCATCATTATCAAATGTCTCAGGCGACTTTACGGTAATGGTCTTAGCCTTAAGGTCGATGTCTACAACCTCCCAGCCCTTAGCCACCGACACAACGTCGATAGCCGAGATATTGTGCGAGCGGAAGCTTGTAGCGGCAGTACCTATATCGCCAGGATTCTCAACCTCGATGAAGATACTATCCGATGGCACATCGAACGAGAGGGTCTCCTCCTTTTTACATCCTAAAAACATCATCGACACAGCAACAACAGCCATGACAAGATGATTAAAAAATCTAATATTCATATCTATAAATCTCATTTTCTTGCTACATGTGTTACTCTACCTTAGTCTCTTTGATGGTCATCTCCAGCAAAGGAAAACTATCAGTAAGCGCCGTAAGAAGTGTATCTGCCTCACCACGACTCTTAAACAAGCCAATGATAAAGGTGTTGCCATTACGACTCATGCTCTTACCCGGCGCCGCCGACTTAATCAACGAGCGCATACGGTCGTTCATCTCATCGGCACGTATAATCACCGTATAGTGTACCGCAGGTGAGCTCTTGGTGGTT
>JAZNQJ010000104.1:0-12010 GCA_045590115.1 Alistipes sp.
AGTTGCTTTATGCGTGACTGTACCTGATTACTCTTCGTAGGCTTATAGCGGAACTTCTCGATAAACTCCTCGGTCTTCTCGATCATGTGCTGCTGATTCTCGTAGGCTGCCATCTGCTGCTGGCGACGCTCGGCGCGTAGCTCCACAAACTTCGAGTAGGGTACCTTGTAGTCGTAGACCTTACCTAACGATAGCTCGATGGTGCGCGTGGTCACATTGTCCAGAAAGGCCCTATCGTGAGAGATAAGAAGCACTGCGCCATTGTAGTTTTTAAGATACTCCTCGAGCCACTGTATGCTCTCGATGTCGAGGTGGTTGGTGGGCTCATCGAGGAGGAATATCGAGGGTCGGCGTAGTAGGAGCTTTGCTAACTCGATACGCATGCGCCAGCCTCCCGAGAATTCACGTGTGGGGCGCTCAAAGTCGCTACGCTTGAAGCCAAGTCCGAGTAGTGTGCGCTCAATGTCGGCCTCACGTGTGTCGCCACCGAGGATGTGGTAGCGGTCGTTGGCCTCGTTGAGTCGGTGTATAAGTTCGGCATATGACTCACTCTCGTAGTCGGTGCGTGAGGCTATCTCTGTGGTTAGTCGCTCGATGTCGGCCTCTATGCGTAGCACCTCATCAAAGGCCTTGGCGGTCTCTGCCACAAGCGATGTGGTGTCGGCCACACGCATCTGCTGTGGGAGGTAGCCTATGCTACATTCACCATTTATGGTCACAGCACCCTCGGTGGGCTGCTGCTCGCCGGTGATTACACGTAGTAGGGTGGTCTTACCCGCGCCGTTGCGCCCCACAAGACCTATGCGGTCTTTAGGGTTAATCATGAACGAGATGCTGTCAAAGAGTGTCCACCCGCCGTAGCTTATGGTGAGGTTGTCGAGCGATATCATCTGTGTGTATTATGAGTTAATCATGTCAATGATGGCCTGCTCAGGGTTCTCTGCACCAAATACTGAGCTACCCGCAACCAAAGCCTCTGCACCAGCGTCGAAGAGTAGGCGTGAGTTGGCTGCCGAGATACCGCCATCTACCTCGATGATGAGGTTGTCTAAGCCAAGCTCCTGCTTCTTTGTGTTGAGATACTCGCATTTGGCAATTGATGATGGCATAAACTTCTGACCGCCAAAACCTGGCTCCACGCTCATGACAAGTACAAGGTCGAGCTGTGTAAGCCACTTATCCAATACCTCTGGCTCGGTGCCTGGCTTAATCGAGATACCCACCTTTGCGCCAGCCTTACGGATAAGGTCAATACACTCCTGGATATTCTCTGTTGCCTCGTAGTGGAACGTAACGTAGTCTGCGCCAGCCTCCACAAATCGTATTACATACTTCTCGGGAGCGGTAATCATAAGATGCACGTCGAGAACCTTTGTAGTACCCTTGCGAAGTGGCTTCATCAGTGCAAAACCAAACGAGATATTTGGAACGAACACGCCATCCATAACATCTACGTGTACCCACTCGGCCTCTGAGCGCTGGAGCATCTCCATGTCACGATTTAGGTTTCCGAAGTCGGCAGAGAGTACCGACGGAGCAATTATTCTTCTCATTTTAAGTATAGTGTTTTAAGGTTATTTGCCTGATGTAGTTTTAGGTTAGTTCATATCAAAGCACAAATTTAAGCAAAATGTTTTGATTTTACACACTATTCTACGAATAGTTTTGTATCTTTGTCCATATTACAACCTATATTCCTTGCTATGAACACTGCTATAACCATACTTATTGTGATTGTTGCGCTGCTGCTTGCCTCAGTTATTGCCCTTGTGATTCTCTCACGTGTTTCGGCTAAGGCTCATAGTCGTGAGCTTTCGCTTATCGACGAGGAGCGTGACTCGCTACGTAAAACTCTTAGCGATACTGAGCGCAGGTTGAATGAGGAGACTATGCGCCTGAGGCAAACCGAGTTGGAGCGTGAGACGCTACGTATTCGCTATGATCAGATGCTACGTGATCGTGAGCAGAACGAGCGACAGCTAAAGAGCGAATTTCGTAACCTCGCACAAGAAATTCTTACTGAGCATCAGGCTCATCTGCGCCAAACCAATCGTGATTCATTAGACCTTCTGCTCAAGCCATTTAAGGATAATATTACCGAGTTTCGAGAGAGGGTTGAGAGTATCTATGCCCACGAGAACGAACAGCGTGGAGCGCTTAAGAATGAACTTGATAACCTTATTAAACTCAACCAACAAATGACCTCATCGGCTGCCAGCCTAACTGATGCACTCAAGGGTAACTCTAAGGTGCAGGGCGATTGGGGCGAGGCATACCTTGAGACAATCCTTGAGAGTACAGGGTTGCTACGTGACATACACTATCGTGTTCAGCCATCGTATAAGGATGAGGATGGTGTTAACCTACGTCCCGATATTGTGTTAAATCTGCCAGAGGAACGTCGCATAGTCATCGACTCGAAGGTCTCTCTTACGGACTATGTGCGATATACTGAGGCTGAGAGTGAAGCAGAACGTAGGCAAGCACTGAAGAGCCATGTTGAGTCGGTGCGTAAGCATATGTTGGAGCTTGCGGCTAAGAGCTACCAGCGCCTTGTCGAGTCTCCCGATTTTGTGGTTATGTTTGTTCCTACCGAGCCAGCCTTTCTTGAGGCTCTCAAGGCAGATAATAGCATATGGTCGGATGGATACTCCCGTAAGGTGATCATATCCTCGCCTACAAACCTCTTTGCGTTGCTCAAGATGGTTGCCGATATGTGGCGACGTGATGCGCAGAGTAAGAATCAGGTCGAGATTGTTGAAAAGGCGACAAAGCTCTACGAGCAATTAGTTGTATTCAGCGAGCAGCTTGAGGGCGTAGGCTCAGCATTGTCCGATGCTCAGAAGTGTTATGATGAGGCCTATAAGCGCCTGCATACGGGAAATAATAATATTGTGCGTCTTGGCGAGCGTCTCAAGCGTCTTGGCTTACCAACCAAGAAGTCGCAAAAGGCACAAAGTATTGCTGAGGCCGACTACGATCCCGAACAGGATTTGGATTAAATGCAAAAGAGATAGCTCGCTGAAGCTATCTCTTTTATTTTTCGGTCGTGTTGTTTGCAGTCTTACAATCATAACGTGTCGAGCGCTTTATGGGACGCAAACCATGACCTACGGGTAGTGGCGACTCGCTACGATACTTATCTATGACTGTGTTGATGAATTTTACAAATGCTCTGCTGCGGTAAAACTCCTCAGCTGCCCTTTCTATCCAATTCTCCTGTTCAAACCAACTGCTGTCCAAACGCTTGATGAGTAAGAAGTCACGCTGGCGCAGGTATTGGAAAAACCTGGTATCGCTGTCCACAAACTCCGAGGGCAGACGCTTCATCATATTCTCGGCGTATAGCTCAAAGCCTGTTCGCCGTATCAGCCTTACAATATCCTCTCCGTTGTGCGCAAACTCTCGACGTATGTAGTCCATTAGCTCAGGATTTGGGCGGTAGATACCCACAGCGAGAAACGACCCTCCGCTATCCGAAGGCTCGGGTGATATCTGGTAGTAGTAGCTGGCGTAGCCACTATACTTGCCCCCTTGTGCGAAACTGCCACAAAAAAAATCGTTATACCTACGGTTGTGTATCTTCAGCTTGCGATCGGCAATAAGGCTGAAACTACAGTCCATAAGCCGTAGAGGTGCTATCGTAGGATCGAACTCTCCTATTTTCCTTTTAAGAAGCTCTATGTAGTAGGCATTACGACTAAATGCCTGTAGATACTCCTCATGATGAGCCAAGAACCACTCATGAGAGTCGTTCTGTTGTACTTTACGAAGAAATGGGAGTATTATGTCCATACGATAAAGATTAAGGGCTGGCCGAAAATGTTGCAATTCAGTCAGCCCTTTATTATAGGTTATCTGGTTACCAAGCGAACAATGGGTACTCGTTCATCATGGCGTTAACATCCTTGCGTACTGCTGCGATGTTCTCCTCGTTCTCTGGGTCAGAGAGTACTCGGTCGATAAGCTCAGCGATGTAGTCCATCTTATCCTCCTTCACACCACGTGTGGTGATGGCTGGAGTACCGAAACGCAAGCCCGATGTTGTAAATGGAGTACGAGAGTCAAATGGCACCATGTTCTTGTTGGTGGTGATGTCAGCAGCTACCAAGCACTTCTCAGCGAGTTTACCTGTAAGCTCTGGGAACTTGGTGCGTAGGTCAACAAGCATAAGGTGGTTGTCTGTGCCGCCCGATACAATCTTGTAGCCACGCTTGGTAAGAGCCTCGGCCAATGCCTGAGAGTTCTTTACCACCTGCTTCTGATACTCCTTATACTCTGGTGTGAGTGCCTCACCAAATGCTACAGCCTTAGCAGCGATAACATGCTCAAGTGGACCACCCTGGATGCCTGGGAATACTGCTGAGTTGAGAATCTGCGACATCTTCTTTACTACGCCCTTAGGTGTTGTGTAGCCCCAAGGATTGTCGAAGTCCTTGCCCATGAGGATGATACCACCACGAGGGCCACGTAGTGTCTTGTGAGTTGTCGATGTTACGATGTGGGCATACTCCACAGGGTTGTTCAATAGGCCTGCAGCGATAAGGCCTGCTGTGTGAGCCATATCCACGAGCAACAAAGCACCTACCTTGTCGGCAATCTCGCGCATGCGCTTGTAGTCCCACTCACGAGAGAATGCTGAAGCACCACCCACGATAAGCTTTGGCTTATGCTCCAATGCAAGACGCTCCATCTCATCGTAGTCGATATTTCCGGTCTGCTCAGAGAGCTTGTAGCCGACAGCGTTGAAGTACATACCCGACATGTTCACAGGCGAGCCGTGTGAGAGGTGACCACCATGTGATAGGTCAAGACCCATGAACGTATCGCCTGGCTTTAGGCAAGCGAAGAATACCGCCATGTTAGCCTGTGCGCCTGAGTGAGGCTGTACGTTGGCATACTCTGCACCATAGAGCTTGCAGATGCGCTCGATGGCAAGGTTCTCAATCTTATCAACAACCTCGCAACCGCCATAGTAGCGTGCTGCAGGGTAACCCTCGGCATACTTGTTGGTACATACTGAACCCATGGCTGCCATAACCTGGTCGCTAACGAAGTTCTCCGATGCGATAAGCTCAATGCCCTTAGTCTGACGTGAACGCTCCTCGGCGATCAAATCAAAAATTTGTGTGTCTTTGTTCATTTTAGTTATAGTATAGTTGTCAAATTATCTTTATGCGACTAGCAAAGTTATAAAAATTATTTTTATAAAACAACTCTATGCCACTTTTGCAATAAAAATCCTGTATAGTAACGAAATCTCAATACTTTTTCGTATCTTTGCACGCTATGATTGATAGAGAAACCATTGATCGAATATTTGCGGCTGTCAACATTGTCGATGTTGTTGGCGACTACGTCACGCTCAAGCGTCGTGGAGCCAACTATCAGGCATGTTGCCCATTCCACCAGGAGAAGACCCCATCGTTTGTGGTCTCGCCTGCTCGTGGTATCTATAAGTGTTTCGGCTGTGGTAAGGCGGGTAACGCCGTAAACTTCATCATGGAGAGCGAGAGCGTCTCATACCCTGAGGCTCTTAAGGTGCTTGCCAAACGCTACGGCATTGAGGTGCGTGAGGAGGCTCTTACAGAGGAGGATATTGCTCGAAACAACAATCGTGAGAGTATGTTTGCACTCAACCAATGGGCTGCAGACTACTTCCAGCGTTATATGTACTCCGAGGATGAGGGACGTAGCGTTGCGCTTACCTACTTCTCATCGCTTAGAGGCTTTAGCGAGGCTACAATACGCAAGTTTGGTCTTGGCTTCTGTCCCTCGAGTGGTCACCGCTTCTCGGACGATGCTCGCTCGGCAGGATATAAGGAGGAGTTCCTACTCTCCACAGGCCTGAGCCTTAAGCGTGAGTACGATGGCGCACTGCGTGATAGATTCTACGATCGTGTAATCTTCCCCGTACATAATGTCTCGGGACGTGTTGTGGCCTTTGGTGGCCGTACGCTACGAACAGATAAGAAGGTTGCCAAGTATCAAAACTCTCCCGAGAGCGAGATATACTCAAAGAGTAGAGAGCTTTATGGTCTCTTCTTTGCTAAGAAGGCTATCCAGCAGGAGGACTTGGTAATCATGGTTGAGGGCTATGCCGATGTTATCTCTATGCACCAGTCGGGTGTCGAGAATGTTGTGGCATCGTCAGGCACATCGCTTACTGAGGAGCAGATACGCCTTGTCGGTCGCTTCACACGTAACATCACGCTGATGTACGATGGCGATAAGGCGGGTGTTAAGGCAGCATTGCGTGGAGTAGACCTTGTCCTTAAGGAGGATATGAACGTGCGTATCGTGCTTCTGCCAGAGGAGCATGACCCCGATACCTTTGCCCGAGAGCATACCTCTGAGGAGCTTCGTAGCTATATCAAGGAGCAGTCTCAGGACTTTCTTGCCTTCAAGGCGCACCTTCTGCTTGAGGATGCCAAAGATCCCCAGCAACGCTCTGCGGCAATTCGTGATATGGTAGAGAGCATTGCACTCATTCCTGATAACATTCGCCGTCAGGAGTATGTGAAGTATTGCGCCGATATCATGAAGGTTTCTGCCGACATGCTTCAAAATGAGGTTGCTCGCACACGTGTTGGTCGTGGTAATCGTGAGGCTCAAGACTTTATGCGTCGCCAGCAGACTCTGCAGTCTCAGGAGCGTGAGTTGCAAACAATGCCTGGCACTCCTCAGCCTAATGTCCTTATGCCACTGCAGAAAGTCTCGTTGGGTACTACTATGGAGACCCTTGAGCGAGAGATTGTCAAGTATCTCCTAAAGTATGGTCACCTGAACTTCATGCTACTCGACGAGGAGACTAAGGAGTATTACGACTATAATGTTGCTGAGCATATCTTCTCGGAGCTTGATGGCGATGACCTACACTTGGTGTCCACTGTCTATAGCACCATTTATGAGATGTATCATGCTGAGTATGATCGTGCTGGTGTTGGTGCTGAGGTCGATGTACACCCATTTGTCAACCACCACGACCCAGAGGTATCACGTGTTGTTGTTGACCTGCTAACCTCGGATGATAACTATGTGATTAGCCGCATATGGGAGCAGAAGGAGGTGCATAATGAGAGTGTTCAGGAGCAGCTGGCAGATGGTGTCCCTACGGTAGTTACAGTATATAAGTTGCGTACTATAGATGAGCGTGTCCGCCAGCTACATGCAAAGCTTAGCCAGAGTGACATTACCGATGAGGAGACATCCAGCATTATGGCAGCACTCAGCAAATTAAATGCTGTGCGCACAGCTATTGCAAATGTTGCTAATCGACTGATGTAAAAAAGAGGGTGTCCGGCTCTACGTATCACTACGCAGACGGTGTGCAAACAGAAAATAAACTAAAGATGTGTAAAACATATCAAAGATAAAAGAATTAGTTACCTTTGCCGAACACCCACCTCTACGGTGGCAAATCACGTGCCGAGAGCTAAGTGTAACAAAGAATTATTGCTATGGCAGACTATAAAAATATAAATATACGTAACAAGCGAGCTACGTTCGACTATGAGATTTTGGAGGAGTACATTGCTGGCATCGTGCTTTATGGTACCGAGATTAAGTCTCTGCGCCTTGGCAAGGCCTCACTCGTAGACTCATACTGCTACTTTGAGCGTGGCGAGCTATGGATACGTAACGTAAATATCGCCGAGTATACGTGGGGTACATGCAACAACCATGTCCCTAAGCGTGACCGCAAGCTACTGCTCAACCGCAAGGAGCTTGTCAAGCTACAACGTTCGTTGCAAGATCGTGGCCTGACGGTTGTAGGCCTTCGCCTCTTTATTAACGATAGAGGCTTGGCAAAGGTGGCCATAGGCCTTGCACGTGGTCGTAAGGCTTACGACAAGCGTGAGTATATCAAGTCGAACGATGCTAAGCGTGAGATGGACAAGGCGATGAAGGATAACCGCAGATAATCAATATATTATGGCACTTATATTATCTATCGAGACAGGTACTGATGTGTGTTCCGTTGCTCTTGCCAACGATGGCGAGCTTATGGCACTTCGTGAGAGCGATGAGGGTCGTGACCATGCCAAGAAGGTGGCGTGGTTTGTCGATGAGCTACTTCGTGAGACAGGTGTGCAGCCCGCTGACCTTGACGCTATATCTGTAGGCAAAGGCCCTGGCTCATATACAGGCTTGCGTATCGGCGTGTCGTTTGCTAAAGGCATGTGCTATGCTCTTAATATTCCGCTTATTGCTGTTGGCTCGCTCGATGCCCTAACAGAGGTTGCACGTGAGGATTTCGACGCTGGCATTCTCGATGTTGAGGATGAAGAGTGGGGTAGCGCACGTCTCTGCCCTATGGTTGATGCACGACGTATGGAGGTATATACCCAGATTTTTAATAGCTCTGGCGAGCAACTATCGGATGTTGTCGCTGAGGTAGTTACGCCTGAGAGCTTTGCAACGTGGCGCAACGAGGGTCGTTTGGTAATCTTTGGCAACGGCTCTACGAAGTGTGCCGAGATTCTTGGCGATGCACTTCATGTTAGCGTATCACCCTCTGCACGAGGTATTGTACGTCTTGCTGAAGAGGCCTTCAATGCTGGTCACTTTGAGGATATTGCCTACTTTGAACCATTTTATCTTAAGGAGTTTTTAGTTATTCCCTCAAAGAAAAAACTCCTATAATTTGTTGTGATAAGGGGCAATTTACGACCTCTCAATCCAAAGGACGAATGGGAAATACGCTAAGTATGTCCCATCCGTCCTTTCTCTTTATCGTCCTTAGACTCCCTATCTACTACTCATCTACCCGAGTAGTATGCGGGCTTGCTTGCGGGCAGCTTCGGTAATCTCACTACCTGACAGCATCTTGGCAATCTCATCGGTGCGCTCTCGCTCGCTGAGTCGCTGGATGTTGGTACGTCCCTCGCTCTTGTATACCACGAAGTGTGCGCCACGTTTTGATGCTACCTGTGGTAGGTGGGTGATATCTATGACCTGCATGCCCTTGGCCATCTCAGAGATTATCTCGCCCATAGCATCGGCAATGCGTCCTGACACGCCGGTGTCAATCTCATCAAAAACCACTGTGGGTAGCTTAATCTTCTCAACAAGTAACGATTTGAGTGCCAGCATCATACGTGATAGCTCGCCACCCGATGCTACACGCTCGATAGGTGCTGGGCGTGTGGTGCGGTTGGCAGTAAACAGGTATACCACGTTGTCGCATCCCGATGGAGTGAAACCCTCTGTAGGGGTAATATCGACCACAAACTGAGCATCTTCAATACCGAGCTGCTGCAGGGTAGATACTATGTGTTGCTCGAAGCCACCACATACGCTCTTGCGTGAAGCTGTAAGCTCATAGGCTACCTTGCGGCACTCTGCCTCAGCGAGGTCAATCCTTTCACGCATGTTGCGTAGGTCGCTATCGCTGTTATCTATTGTTGCAAGGCGTGACTCAAACTCCTTAGCCTTGGCCAAGAGATCATCGTACGACTCGGCACGATGCTTCATCTCGAGTGAGTATATGGTGTTTAGCCTATCGCTAAGCTTCTGCAGACGCTCAGGGTCGGCATCTATTCTCTCGGACTCATCTGCGGCTGTTGATGATATGTCCTTAAGCTCGGCAACGACGCTCTTAAGGCGCTCAGCAAGAGATACTCCCTCAGGATAACGCTCGCCTATAGACTCAAACTCACGCTCCGAGCGAGTCAGTGTTACAAGTGCGCCAAGTTCCTCATCATCAAGCGTGTTGCGTAACATAGTGAGAGCCTCGCCGATACGGTCGGCACTCTCCAATGTTGCGAGTTTCTGCTCGGTTTCTGCCTGCTCGCCCTCCTTAAGGTTTGCGGCACGTAGCTCCTCGACAATGTGTCGTAGCCACTCCTCATCACGACGTGCTGCGCTGAGTGCCTCCTCCATCTTGCGGTACTCCGCACGTAGGGTGTTAAGCTCCGTAAGTAGGGTAGTGTAGCGCTCCTTGATCTTGCCATTGGCGGCTAAGGTGTCGAGTGTCGAGGTGCGGAACTCCTCTGATGAGAGGATTAGGTTTTGGTGCTGCGAGTGGATATCTATGAGGTGTGTGCCAAGCTCCTTGAGCAGGCTCAGCTGCACCGGCATGTCGCCGATAAATGAGCGGCTCTTGCCCGCAGGGGTTATTATGCGGCGTATTGTTATCTCGCTCTCGTAGTCAAGGTCGTTATCCTCAAATATCTGCTCTAAGCCGTAGCCCTCGATGGCAAATGTCGCCTCAATGATGCAGTTCTTGGTAATATCCTTTGTCGCCTGCCCCTCGTTCTTAGCACCGAGCAGCATGCCCAAAGCGCCAAGGAGTATGGACTTGCCGGCACCTGTCTCACCTGTGATGATGTTCAGATGCTCGTTCCACTCCACATGTAGCGACTCTATGAGTGCATAGTTCTCGATGGTAAGGCTCTTTAGCATAGCGTGTTAGTGTGTTATCTTCTCGATGTTGTCTACGATGATGCTTGCCACATCGTGCTTCGACATTAGCGGGTACTCATTGCGTGCTGTGCGGCTGATGATTGTAATCTTGTTGGTGTCGCCACCGAAGCCGGCACCCTTGTCACGTAGTGAGTTAAGCACCACGAAATCAAGGTTTTTGCGCTCGAGCTTACCCTCGGCATTAGCCTCCTCATTGTCAGTCTCAAGAGCGAATCCAACAAGTGTGCGACCGCCCTTGTTTGCACCCAGATGCTTGGCTATATCCTTTGTGCGACGTAGCTCTATGCGTAGGTCATCATCTGACTTTTTGAGCTTGTGATCAGCCACACATTTCGGCGTGTAGTCGGCTACTGCGGCACACATCACTGCGCCATCAGCTGCCTCCCACTCCTTCACTGTGGCGTTGTACATATCTTCTGCCGAGAGGGTGTCTATGCGCTCCACGCCCTGAGGTGTTGGTAGTGCTGTGCGACCCGTGATAAGCTTTACCTCTGCACCACGACGTGCCAGCTCCTCGGCTATTGCGTAGCCCATCTTGCCAGTAGAGTGGTTTGTGATGTAGCGCACAGGGTCAATAGGCTCTATCGTGGCTCCTGCGGTTACGATATATCGCTTGCCACTAAGGGTTTTTGCCTTGTTGATAGCAAATATCGCCTTTATTTGCTCTACAATCTCCTCAGGTTCGGCCATACGTCCCTTGCCTATGAGACCACTTGCCAGCTCGCCAGCACCAGGCTCAATGATCGCCACGCCACGCTCCGAGAGTGTGCGTAGGTTCTGCTGTGTGGTGATGTGGGCATACATGTCGAGATCCATTGCTGGTGCTACAGCCACCTTCGAGCGTGCTGAGAGGTATGTTGTAAGCAACAGGTTATCTGCAATGCCCGTTGTCATCTTAGCTAAGGTATTTGCCGTAGCTGGAGCTATGAGCAGCATATCTGCCCATTCGCCGAGCGACACATGAGAGTTCCACTCGCCATTTTCGGGGTTGAAGAACTCTACGAGTATTGGGTGCTTCGAGAGTGTTGCCATTGTTAGTGGCGTGATAAACTGCTTGGCCAGCGGTGTCATTATCACACGCACCTCAGCACCCTCCTTGACTAAAAGACGGCACAGCATAGCTGCCTTGTAAGCTGCTATGCTGCCTGTTATGCCGAGTATTATGTGCTTTCCGTTAAGCATTATCTTACTCTTTAATATTTTAAGAGGGGTAGGGTAGTCCTACTTCTCCGAGCCACGACGGAAGTATAGGTCGCCATCGAGGAACTCCTCGGTAGCGATGAGCGCAGGCTTAGGCAAACGCTCGTAGTGGCGCGATATCTAAATCTGCTCGCGGTTTTCGAAGGTCTCCTCCACAGCGCTATCTGTAGGTGCTGAGAAGTCGGCGAGCTTACGTGTGAGCTCGGCCTTAAGCTCTATTGCAATCTGGTTAGCACGGCGAGCGATGATGTTGATGCTCTCGTAGATGTTGCCTGTTGGGCTGTCGAGGTCCACCAACTTGCGTGTTACGGTGTTGCTGGGAACGTTCTTCTTAATCTCCATAGCTTCTATTTTGTTGTTTATACTTATCTGCTGTTTTGTG
>JAZNQJ010000105.1:0-4425 GCA_045590115.1 Alistipes sp.
GGTGGCGACATCCTATACATCGAGTCAATACTAACACCCGGCAAGGGTAAGCTAAGCCTTACAGGTAACCTTGGCGACGTGATGAAGGAGTCTGCAACCATTGCCCACGAGTGGGTGATGGCGCACCACGAGGAGCTTGGCATCGACCGCAAGATGTTTGAGGAGTGGGATATCAACCTCCACGTACCTGAGGGTGCAGTACCTAAGGATGGCCCATCGGCAGGTATTACAATGGTGACTTCAATAGCCTCGACATACACAGGTCGTGAGGTCAAAGAGCGCATCGCCATGACAGGCGAGACAACGCTTCGTGGCAGGGTTACTGCCGTAGGTGGCATTCGTGAGAAGATTCTCGCTGCCAAGCGTGCAGGCATCACCGAGCTTATACTCTCAGAGGAGAACCGCAAGGATATCGAGGAGATTAAGCCTGAATACCTTGAGGATCTTACATTCCACTACGTGAACACAAACGATGAGGTGCTTCGCTTAGCACTTAAATAGCAACATAACTCAGATAGCTATGCGACTTAGGGAGTTTGTTGATAGGCTTGAGCGTGCGGGCGAGCTACAGCGCATCACAGCACATGTAGACACCCACCTTGAGATGGCAGAGATTGCCGACCGAGTATCCAAGAGTGAGGGTGGTGGCAAGGCACTACTCTTTGAGAACAACGGCACCGACTACCCCGTACTCATGAATATGATGGGTTCGGACAGGCGCATAGCCATGGCTCTCGGCGTGGAGTCGCTCGATGAGATTGCCGAGCGCATCAACCACCTGATAAATAGCGTCACAGCACCTAAAAATGGCCTTGTGGATAAGCTCCGCATGCTACCGCTTCTCAGCGATGTAGCCAAGTGGTTTCCACGCAAGGTATCGGGACGTGGCGAGTGTCAGGAGTGCGTATATATGGGCGATGAGGTAGACCTTAGCAAGCTACCAATACTCACCTCATGGCCACACGATGGTGGCAGGTTCATAACCCTGCCTATGGTCTGCACCGTAGACCCCGAGACAGGCATCCCCAACATGGGCATGTACCGCATGCAGATATTTGACCAGCGCACAACAGGCATGCATTGGCACCGCCACAAGACGGGCGCACGCCACTACGAGGCATACAAGCGACTCGGCAAGCGCATGAGCGTGTCGGTAGCCCTCGGTGGCGACCCAACATATGCATACTCAGCAACAGCGCCTATGCCCGACAATATGGATGAGATGCTACTTGCCGGCATGCTACGCCAAAAGCCCGTCAAGATGGTCAAATGCCTAACTAACGATATATGGGTACCTGCCGACTGCGACATAATACTCGAGGGATATGTCGACCCTACGGAGGAGTTAGTCGTAGAGGGCCCTTTTGGCGACCATACAGGATTCTACTCGCTTAGCGACCTATACCCCCGCTTCCACATCGAGGCAATCACCACACGTCGTGATGCCATCTACCCCGCAACAATCGTTGGAGTGCCACCAATGGAGGATGCCTACATAGCCAAGGCTACGGAGCGTATCTTCCTTGCGCCCATACGTTTAGCCATACAACCTGAGGTGCGTGACCTATATATGCCTCTCGAGGGTACAGCACACAACCTTGCCATCGTAAGCATTGCCAAGCGCTACTTAGGACAGCCACAAAAGGTAGCTCAAGGACTTTGGGGTGCAGGACAAATGATGTTCAATAAGTACCTAATCATAACCTCTGAGGAGTGCAATATACGCTCTCGAGATGAGCTTTTTGCCCTGCTCCGTCACTTCGACCCTGAGCGTTGCATGATACCTTCGGAGGGTGTGCTTGATGTTCTTGACCATACATCGCCAACAACAGGCTACGGTGCAAAGCTCGCCATAGACCTTACTGACATAGACCCCACTACCCCACCACGTCAGCTTAAGAAGCCTCGTACGGCACGACCTACGGGTGGCGTGGAGCTTTTCGACACCTCACTTTTTGATGAGCTTGGACTACTTATACTATATGCCGAGCGTGAGTGGAGGGAGACAATTGACGTTGCTAAGTACCTCGATGACAACGGTATAGAGGCACGCTTTGTGGCGTTATACGATCGTGGCGCTGCAGGGGCAATGACACATAGTGACCTACTATGGTTGGCAGCAGCCAACGTAGACCCACGACGTGACATATCGCTACACAACGGCGCACTTATCATAGATGCCCGCTCGAAGCGTCCTGGCTATGGCACAAACCCTAAGCGCTTCCCTAATGCGGTGACATCATCGACACAGACCATTCATCATGTAGATGAGCGTTGGGCGGAGTATGGCCTCGGCGAACTTATCGAGTCGCCATCACGCCGCTACCGCAAGCTATGGCTCTCGGAGAGTGCCGAGTGGGAGTAGCCTACAGCAGCATAACATATAAACAAAAGGGATAAAGAGGCTGCAAATCACCACTTTTTTAAAAGTTTTTAGCACATTTTCGCACCGAAAGTGCTGAAAATAAAAAAATAAGTGTTAAATTTGCGCCTCAAATGGGCGAAACTACAGGATATGAAGCAGTAGCCTACAAACATTAATAAGCGGAAACGTGTATCGAAAGGAGGTTGTAGCACTTTAAGGAAGAGAGCAAGAGCAAACATAAATAAGTATCGCAAGGGTACTCTAAGATTAGAGGGAGCATATCAAATGCACCACTTGTGTGACATGCACACGTATGTGCGCCACTCTTCACATCAGCACAACATCGGAGTAGATTTACAACTATGAGCCAAGACCAACAAGGTTGGGTAAGGCACAAGTAAAAAACAGGGGGGGGTAGTCCCGGTCTACTACAGACCAAAATACCAACAACAACAAACTGAATATTAAAACTAAAAAAAGTATAAGATTATGATTATCATGCCAGTTAAGGAGGGTGAGAACATCGAGCGCGCCCTTAAGAAGTTTAAGCGTAAGTATGAGCGTACAGGTGTATTGAAGGAGCTTCGTCGTCGTCAGTACTTCACAAAGCCTTCAATCATCAAGCGTGAGGCTATGCAGCACGCCATCTACGTTGAGCATACCTACCGTCAGGAGGAGTAATACGCTCAGTACGCATTAGGCTACGGCTGTCCCAAAAGGGATGGCCGTTTTTTTGCTGGCTGAAGGAGGGCATTCGTGTTTAAAAGGGAGACCCGAAATAGTCCACCGAAATTGATGACAGGGATGAAATAAAAGAGGCTGGAATCGATGATTCCAGCCTCTCATAATAATATCGTTCCGCTACGATTACAATGCGTTAACGTGCAATGCAAGTGAACTCTTAAGGTTAGCTGCCTTGTTCTTGTGGATGATGTTAGTCTTAGCCAACTTGTCCAACATTGAGCTTACCTTTGGAAGCAATGCCTCAGCTGCGCTACGCTCTGTAGTGTTACGCAAAGCCTTAACAGCGTTACGTGTAGTCTTGTGGTAAAGACGGTTGTGTGCGCGCTTAGTAGCGGTCTGACGAATTCTCTTCTGCGATGACTTGTGATTTGCCATAGTTTTAAATCTTTTTATTTTTTACTTTTTTATGTTTCAAAATTATTCCGGCTTTTCGCTTTTGCTGTTGCGTTACAAAAGTCCTCTCATAGACTCAACTACTCGCACCATCTGCAATCACGAACTTTGCCCCGCCGGACGGCAACTTCATTAAGACGGCCGTAGCCGCTGTCGGATAGGTCGATGACCCGCTCCTAAACCATTTTCGCCGCATGCACAGCGCCGAGACGCTACGCACCAAGTGCAGCCCGTAGGAGAGTCGAACTCCTCTTTCAAGAATGAAAATCTTGCGTCCTAACCGATAGACGAACGGGCCAATCCACTAACAGTCATCATATTACGTATATGCTATAGCACATACACGCTCTATGTGAGCAGTTTAGCGGTGCGAAGGTACGCAAAATTTTCTATTCGGCAAAATGTTTACCTAAAAAAAGTGCAAAATATTGTGTTTCGTACTCTTACGCCACCCTACTTAAGGCGTATAGCTCCAATTTGGGCATCAAACTTAATGTAGTCACTATCAAACAATCGCTCGATATTTCCTGATGAAATCATCTCTGCAGTAGGCAGATGACGCAAGTATGGGGTGTCTACCAAGGCTACACTATCTGCCAACGAGAGTGCAATGTCAAGCTCATGCGTTGAGAATATTATGCACTTATTCTCACGATGTGCCAGCTCGCCAAGCAGTCGGCACAGCTCATAGCGGTTAGGGAGGTCGAGAAACGACGTAGGCTCATCAAGGAGTATCACGTCGGTGGACTGCGCCAAGGCTCGAGCAATCATAACCCTCTGACACTCACCATCCGAGAGAGTATCTACACTACGCTCGGCAAGCATCTCTACATTAGCAACACGCATAGCCTGAGCAATGATCTGTTCATCATCGGCCGTAAGCCTACCCATCCAATCGGTATATGGCGAGCGCCCTATTGCCA
>JAZNQJ010000106.1:0-12605 GCA_045590115.1 Alistipes sp.
ACCGCTTGGCCTCCGACTTGACTACGATGAGAATGTAATGCGTGTTGTGGGTGGAGATGTGCATGCTGCATGTGTAGATTCGCACGACGACCACCGCATAGCTATGTCGTTGGCAGTTACAGGTTTGCGACTTAATGAGGAGCTACAAATAAAGAATCGTGAGTGTGTGGCTAAGAGCTACCCATCATTCTTCGAGGATATCGAACAACTCAAACTATCATCTGGTGAATAACGGCTTCGGACATAATCTTCGTATGACAATCTTCGGTGCTTCGCATGCCGAGAGTGTGGGTATCATCCTTGAGGGTGTGCCTTGCGGTGTACGCCTTGCAGTAGAGGATTTCAGCGAGGATATAAAGCGTCGAAGCCCCCAAAATAGCTCTGAGACACCACGTCGTGAGAACGATGTTCCGATTATTGATGGCGTTGATACTGAGGGTTTTGTACAGGGTGGTAGGGTAGTGATAACCTTCCCAAATAGAGATACCCGCTCTGCGGACTATTCGCACCTGAAGCGTCAGCCCCGACCCTCGCATGCCGACCTCACGCAGCGTCTAAAGTATGGCGAGGAGTACGATTTGGCGGGTGGTGGCATCGCCTCTGGGCGTATGACCGTAGCACTTGTTGCTGCGGGCGTTGTGGCCAAGAAGATTCTTCGTGGTGTGGAGTTCACGACACGCCTTGTGAGTGTTGGCGGATGTACTGATGCTGAGCGTTTTGATGATATTATATGTGAGGCACGTGCTGCGGGCGACTCAGTAGGTGGTGTTGTCGAGTGTCGGGTAGCGGGTGTGCCTGCTACGTGGGGCGAGCCATTCTTCGACTCTGTGGAGAGTGTCATCTCGCACCTTGTGTTCTCAATCCCTGCGGTTAAGGGTATCGAGTTTGGCGATGGTTTTGCGTCGGGTGGTGCCTATGGCTCAGAGCGTAACGATGTGATTATAAACGAATCAGGAGCGACTGCTACAAACAATGAGGGGGGCATCAACGGAGGCATAACCAACGGCAATGATATCGTTCTGCGTGTGGCTATTAAGCCTACGCCAAGCATTGCGCAGCCACAACATACCTACGACTTTGAGAGTGGCAAGATAGAGGAGCTACGCATTGGTGGCCGTCACGATGCCTGTATAGCACGTCGTGCCATGGTTGTTGTTGAGGCCATGGTGGCCTTTGCCCTTGCCGACCTGAAACTTCAAAATTCTTAAGCGATGGCCACACGTCGAGAGCTTGTTCTGCGTATTACGGCTGAGATTGAGGAGCTGTATGGTGCTATCGAAGCTCGCCAAATTGCCGAGATGGTGGTCATGGATTGTGGCCGAATAAGTCGTAATGAGCTTCTTGTTGAACCCAACAAAGAGCTTGAAATCAAGGATATAGATACAATCGTTGAGCAGTTGCGTGCCTGGCGACCTGTGCAGTATGTTACGGGTCGTGCGTGGTTCTGCGACATGATGCTTGAGGTTACGGAGGGTGTGCTTATACCCCGCCCTGAGACCGAGGAGCTTGTCGAGTGGATAGCCTCTACCGAAGGGTCTGCATCTCGAATTTTGGATGTTGGCACAGGCTCAGGATGTATCGCCATTGCGCTACGTCGTGGGCTTGCAGATAGTAGGGTGTGGGCTATGGATATCTCAGATGAGGCACTCGCTATTGCACGTCGTAATGCAGCTCGGTTTGCCCCCGATGTGGAGTTTATTCAGGGCGATGCCCTCAGCGATTTTTCGGCTGTTGTTGGCCAGAAACTTGATGTGGTGGTCTCTAATCCGCCATATATTCCCTCGAGCGACAGATGTTCGATGCGTCGTAATGTGCTTGACTATGAGCCACACGATGCCCTGTTTGTCGACGATAATGATGCACTTCTATTTTATCGCTCCATTGCCCTCTCGGCACGTAAGATGTTACGCTCGGGAGGCAAGCTATATTTTGAGATTTACGAGCAGTATGCCCAGCAGATGAGCGATATGCTCAGTAGCTTAGGCTATGAGGATATAGTTGTGCGTGAGGACTTTAGACTTAAACCCCGAATGGTATGTGCGGTGATGAGATAAGGGAATATAAGCCACGTGAGCCTAAGACCAAGAGTGCATCGCAGGCACTTGCGGCACTACAGCGTCTTGCAGCACGTAGCGAGAAATCATCGGGCGATGCTATGCGCCTTATGCAGAGGTGGGGCGTACCCGAGAAGGAGCGTCGTGGGGTGCTTACGAAACTTATTGAGCAGCGATTCATTGATGATAGCCGCTATGCGGAGGCATATGTTCGTGAGAAGAGCAACCTCGCAGGGTGGGGCGCACGAAAGATAGCCATGCAACTACGCTCTAAGGGTATATCTCAAGAGATAATAAAGAAGGCACTCGGTCAGATTGATGGAGATAGCCAGCAACATAAGCTCGAAGATAAACTGCGTCGTAAGCTCAAGAGTATCAAGGCTGTAGGCGACTACGAACTGCGAGGTAAACTACTGCGCTATGCACTATCGTTAGGCTACGACTACGACACCGCAACCCAGGTCATTGATAGGGTACTACTAAGCTAATTATTGGGTGTATATTTGACATGACCACATTTTTTTAGTACATTTGCACATATTTATCTATTTAAGGCATGAGCGAAGGGGGTAAACATATAGACTTAAACATCCTACAGCGCATAGGCTTGGAGCTATTGTGGGGCTTCAGTTGTGTTGTGAGCCACTCGCCACGCTGGGTGCGCTATGGGCTTTTTCAACCCTTTGTAACTCTGTTGCTACGCATCGTGGGCTATCGCCGCAAGGTGATTGTATCAAACCTTGAGGGTGCATTTCCCGAGAAGTCAGTGAAGGAGCGTCGTGAGATTTGCAACCGTTTCTACTCCATACTTGCCGAGATTGTTGTCGATACCATCTCGTTGGCACATACCTCGCCTAAGCATCGTGGACGTAACATCCTGTGGGACAATGGTGAGGAGCATCGCCAGAGAGTTGCAGGACATGATTGGGTGGCACTCGCCTCACACTTTGGCTGTTGGGAGTACTTCTCGATGTGGTCCTGGGAGACTCCTGAGGATCTCTTCATGACGGTCTATCATCCGTTGCGCAGCAAGATATTTGAGGCATACTATCGCCGTATTCGTAACTATGCGCCTAACCTCAGCCAGGTGGCAATGGCAGAGACGTTGCGCTACTATATCTCACATCGTAGCTCGGAGCGAGGCATATGTCTTGGCCTTGTGTCGGATCAGAGTCCACGCCTTATGGCCGATACTGAGTGGTTCGATTTCCTGGGTCGCAAGACCGCCTTTGTCGATGGAGGCGAGCGTATTGCTCTTAAGTTTAAGCTGCCAGCCTACTTCTGCTACTGCCGACGCATCCGAGCAGGACAATATGCCATCCGCTTTATACAGATTTACGATGGTGTGGAACAAGTTGAGCGTCACGATATTATGCGTCGCTATGCAAAGCTCCTCGAGCAGATGATACGAGAGTGTCCCGAGCTATGGATGTGGTCGCACAATAGGTGGAAGCATACCCCTGAGAAGCAGGCACGTAAGTTTGGAAAGTCAACACTTGAGTAGATTATGGATTTGGTACTAACATATGTCAATGGCTTAGACCCTGTGTGGCAAAAGGAGTATGAGAAGGCTACGAACGTACCTCTTCTAACTAAACGCTACCGAGATTGGGGTACGCTGCGCTATCTGTTGCGTGCCGTAGAACGCAATATGCCATTCATACGCAAAGTACACCTGATAGTCTCGGGCGAGTCGCAAGTGCCTCGGTGGGTGAATCGCAACGAGGTTGATGTGGTGTTGCATCGTGACATCATCCCGGAGGAGTATCTGCCTACGTTCAATAGCAATACCATAGAGCTGCATATCCCCTTCATCAAAGATCTTGATGAGGAGTTTATCTACTCCAACGATGACATCTTCCCTATGATGGAGTGTCGTGCCGAGGATTTCTTTGTGGATGGTCGTGGCATCATAGGCATGAGCCACCATATCCTTTACCCCGATATGTTTAAGAAGATATGCCGTAATTCGGATCGGGCGGCACGTCGTGCCTTGGGACTTAAGCCACGATGCTACTTCCTACGTCCACAACATATCTGCGCTCCGATGCGTCGTAGTAAATGTCTCGAGGTCTACGAGACGCTTCGTGATGAGTTGCGTGCCACGCTCACACGTACTCGCATGGCACATAACATAACGCAATATCTGTTTACCGACTACCTCTATTTGCAGGGCGGTATCATCAATCGCCGACAGTCGAGCCGCCACCTCTCTATGGCCGTTGCCTCACCCGAGAAGATTGAACGAAACTTGCGCAATCCAGAGCGTAAACTTGTGTGTATCAACGATGTGGAACTTGGCGACAGGAGCTACCATGAGATGCAACAGATGCTCGATAGGGTATTTGCGGAGCTATTCCCTGCAAAGTCGAAGTTTGAGATATAGCTGTGAAGGAAAGGAAACTCCGCCCTGAAGTTGCGGAGGGTGGCGGGGAGCTTGCTCACTTGCCTACGTAAAACAATAAAGCCACTCGATTGAGTGGCTTGTTGTTTTGTGGGAGTTGACGGATTCGAACCGCCGACCCTCTGCTTGTAAGGCAGATGCTCTGAACCAGCTGAGCTAAACTCCCAAATTGTTAAGGCTCGGGACTGCAAAGGTAAGCATTATTTTTTATTCTGCAAATTTTTCGATAAGTTTTTTAAGAGTCTCGTCATCATCATTGAAGCTCGACCGCATCGTCTGCTTATCGGCGACATGGCATTTTCCTCCACCTCCTATGGCCTTGGCCACTGCAGCTCATCGTTTGCTACCTCTTTCGTTGTGCATCCCTCGCACTTGAGCGCCTGAACAAGGACTTGAACCTAGGACCCCATGATTAACAGTCATGTGCTCTAACCAACTGAGCTATTCAGGCATTGTAAAAGAACCGTTATCTTTCGATTGCGGTGCAAAGGTACACCATTTTTTTTATTCTGCAAACTTTTCAGCAAAATTTTTTACTTTTTTTTTGCTCAAACGCTAAAAATACTACTCTACGCCCTGCTTTCGGCACCTATAAGTTAGCATCTACAACAGAGAACGTCGCACTCTCCACCACTGTACCATCCTCCGATAAGAGAGTTACCTCATACTCATCTCTCATATCCTTACATGGCACGATAACACTACCCTGCTCAGCACTAAGCTCTGTGTGATACTCCTCGCCCGTAGCAACCGAGCGCACCGTAACGCTATATGCAGCAGACCTCGAGGGTCGATATATCTCAAATGTAAAGTTGTTATCAATAATACGTGGCTCCTTGATGATACCTCCCGGGTATTTAGGTCGGGGATTTATGGGTATCACTATCTTATTAGGCTTATCTGGGTTGGGGTTTGGGGTGTTATGATCACCAGGCATCTCTGCAGCACACCCTACGGCCAATACTGCTACAAGTATGTATATTAAAACTCTCATCTATGAATCTCTATTATCTCAACATAACGCTCCTCGCCACACTCTACTTGAACCTCATACACTGTGTCGATCTCACTATATGGCACAACAACACTATAATTCTCGCTGCTTATCTGATGATGATACTCCTTGCCCGTAGCAACCGAGCGCACTGTAACGCTATATGCAGCAGACTTCGAGGGTCGATATATCTCAAATGTAAAGTTGTTATCAATAATACGTGGCTCCTTGATGATGCCACCCGGGTATTTAGGTCGGGGATTTATAGGTATAACTATCTTGTTGGGAGGCTGTGGGTCAGTACCAACATCCGAACTTCCATCAAATGCCATCTCGCAACTCACAGCCAACGTGGCAATGAGAGCAAGTGCAAATGTTTTATATATTATGGGTAGTCGCATAAGTCTCTACTTCTCCGATAGTGCGGTGACAACAAGCGTTGCATCCTCAGTCTCCACACCCTTAAGTTTATACTTGATGTTATACTTAATCTTTGACACCGACACAGGGTCGCTATCGATAAATATCGCTATAGCACGATTTGAGAAGCCCGCAAAGGAGTATACCGCCACACGATAGTCTCGCTCGCTAAGTTTGGGTAGTAACACCTTAAGACGGCGCACAAGGCCATTACGATACTCATCCACAGCCCTCTCAAGCTCTGCAAGGCGCACCGAGTCGCTCTTCATCGAGTCGATAGTCTCGGTAAGCTTGTTGAACACCATATTCTTATGGCGTGATGAGCCACTATGGTCATAGTATATATCGCACAACTGGTTAAGTTCGCTAAAGCGGTCACGATACAACGCACCGAGCGACGCAGATAGCTCACGAGGCACATTGTCAAGGGCGATAGATAGCTCATGAATAGTCTCTACATAGTGGGCAATATCCTCGTTCTTACGGCGTATGCGTCGCCATATGACGTAGGCAACCAGACCTACAACAAGGATGATCACGCAGTAGATTATTGTGTTACGCTGGCGCACCAGCTGTCGTTCACGCTCTGCTGCCTGCAGGTTGTTTTGGAGCATCTCGATCTGCACATTCAGCACAGGCTGCTCCAGCACCTCAATCATAAGCCTATCCTGAGCATGCTTGCTGCGCTCCTCCCAATAGAGTGCCTGCTTGGTATCACCGGCATTTCGATAGATGACATACTGCGCAAAGTCGAGGTCGGCACGCTCCACATCTGAGGCCATCTTAGCCTCCTCAATAAGAGCCAAAGCCTCATCTATGTCACCACGATGCGAGATAAGTATTGCCTCAACAGCCATGCAGTGAGACTGACCAAAGAGCATACAATCGTAGGTTTCATACATCTTGAGTAGCTCGCCACATAGCACGTAGTCCTCCATATATACTGCCAGGTCGATAAGCTCGTGTAGCACACCACACATAAAATGCTTGTTATCGACCCTAATACCATAGTCAAGAGCCTCACTAAGCATATTCTTAGCTCGATCATAATCACGCAGTTGCATATACATAGCACCCATATGATAGAGCGAATATGCGCTATGATACTCTAAGCCTATACCATCGAAACACTCCTTGGCCTTGGCAAAGGACTCGATTGCATTGGCAAAGAGACATCCATCGTTATAGATATCACCCTTAGTCCTATAGATAAGACCACGCAGCTTCACATCATCAACGCCCTCAAGTCTCTTTTCGGCCTCAATGAGTGTCACCATAGCTTCGGCCAGGTGGTTGATGCCCTGGCGACGTAGGATGAGTGCATGCTGGTATAGGGCACGTGCAGCCTCATGGTTGTGGTCGGTAGCAGTGTAATACTCAACGGCGGGAAGAATAAGTGTATCTCGGTCGGAGTCAATGTAGTTGTGATACTGCGCCTCGCTATATAGAAGATGGTATCGTGCCTTGTCGCCCCTACGCCTCAGCTCCTTAGCGTTGATATTTTCGATAAGTTGCAATGCCTCCTCAGGCTGCTCAGTCATGATGCTCTCGGCACTATCCATACACTCTACTATCTGGCTATCAGTCCTACAGCCAAACAAAAGTGTAAGTGCGCAAGCCACCAACACCACTATATTTACACGTCGTAACATAACCTAAGATTAACTCACTACAAATGTATGAATCTTTTTTTAATTCCCAAACACCTACTATAAAATTAGCTGGTAGTCACACACATCGACATACCCACCACCTCGGCGTAACCAATCACGACGTACACCACAACGCTCATAGCCAAGCTCCTCAAAAAGCGCAACACTCGGCTCATTATCTGCCGCCACCGAAGCCCATAGCTGATGTACACCCAACGTATCACGAGCATAGTCGGCAACAGCACCGAGTGCTGCACGGGCATAGCCCCTACGACGATTATCCTCAGAGTAGATAAGTACACCAACACCCATGCGCAGGTGCTGAGGGTCGAAATCCAAGATATCTACCGTACCTACCGCAATACCCTCTGCCTCAACCACAAGGCGCATCTGGCGGGTAGCATATATATCGTAGTTCTGTTCCTCAATAAATCGTACTATGCGCTCTCTTGACAACGGCTGCGAAGTGCCGCTAACACGCCACACCTGAGGGTCATTCTCCCACAGGTACAACAGCTCCACGTCGCAAGGCTCCAAGGCACGCAGCCTACAACGACCAGCATCGAGCCTAAACATAACTACAGGCCGATAATCTTGTTACGAATCAACATCGCCACACCCCATGCATTGGCGCTATCCGACATCTTGGATACTCGGAACTTGGTATCCTTATACACAAGGTTTAGCGAATACTTGTTTGTTGATGACTTGAGCGGAAGCATAAGGTACTCGCCAGCCTGAGCAAGGTTACCACCCACAATAACGGTCTCGGGGTTAAACGTATTGATAAGGAAGGCTACAGCCTTACCCACCTTCTCGCCAGCCTCCTCAATAAGCTCGATGGCAAGGTTATCATCGTTATGTGCTGCGGCTATGATATCGTTGATATGGATGCTCTCGCCACGATCGTACATCTCACGAAGGCAGGTGTTCACACCGTTACGGATGAGGTGTACAATCTTATCCTCGATGGCTATACCTGACACCTCAGTCTCAAGACAGCCCTTCTTGCCACAGCCACAGATAATCTCATTGTCGAAGAATGGGATATGGCCAAATTCGCCAGCAAAGCCATTCTTGCCGTAGTAGAGCTTGCCGTCGATAACAATACCGATAGCCGCACCACGACCCATATGTAGATACAACACATTGCTCTCGTTCTTAGACTTTCCCGTAGTGTACTCTGCATAGCAGCGGGCGCGTGTGTCATTCTCAAGCATAACACGAATGTCGATACGCTTAGAGATAATATCCGTAAGCGACTCCTCGCACGATGTAAAGTACTTATACGAACGGCCTGTCTCAGGGTTTACGCGTCCCACCATCGAGACTCCTACGCCGAGAATCTTCTCACGATCGATGCCACAGTTAGCCACAAATGACTCTATGTTTTGGCAGATACGCTCCAGGCATTGTGGGCGGTCGACAAGCTCGAACGAGTTATCGACACGCTCGCTGATAACATTGTTCTGCAGGTCGGTCACAACATAGGTCATATGGTCACGACCAACGTTGATACCTATAAAGTATATAGCTGAGTTTGCCAAGCCAAAGACATTAGGGCGGCGACCACCAGGAGTCTCTACCTTGCCAAGATCAATGACGATATGGTCATCGACAAGCTCCTGAACAAGCTTGGTCATCGTAGGCACGCTGATGTGCAGCTCACGTGTAAGCTCCGAGAGTATACACTCGCCATTGAGTGCCATGTAGGCGATGATATTACGCTTGATAATGTTATTCTTATGAGTGATGCCTTTGAGATTCTCCTCGGCATCAATATTGAAAAACTTAGCTAAAGATGTCATCTGATTATCTTATTTTTTTACGTTCCTAATACAAATATAGTAAAAAAATTTTTAAATTATCTACAAATTTTAAAAAATCACAAAAAAAGATGACCACCTTGCCATAGATTAGCAGGGTGGTCATGCTCTATTATATAAATAAGGTATCTCTATCTCTCAGTGCTAAGGAGCTGTGACTCTGGCCTTGCAGATGCTCTTACTCCGAGTGTCGCTGCCGAGGTGAAGAACTCCTCAGCGGGCGAGCATCCCTCCTCGGTAAAGGTAGTCTCCTTAGATGCCCACACCTCAGTGAAGTTACCATCACTATCCTCAGCTAAGCCAAAGAATACGTATGGCTCATCATATTCAAAGGCATATACCGATGAAGACTCCTGGAGTGGTCCTTCGGCCGTAAGACCCTCGACAATCTGCTCATACTCGTAGTATGGGAAGTCGAGAGCATTGGTGGCATTGAAATAGGCATTAACAGCCTCGGCATCAACATTTGCCGTAATGCGAACAAAGATCATATTCTCATATCCCGCATAGTTCGAGTCGATGGCCGCAACCTCAGCACCACTATAGTAGTCGCCGATGGTGAGTGAGAAGTCAAGGTCGGCATAAACAACCTCCTCGGTGGTAAACTTTAGACGCTGCAAACCTGTGGTAGACGCACCTGCCTTAGCACCAAACACCAACAACTCATACTCGGTATTAGGCTTAAGGCCTGTTGCGGTATCACTCATTGTGCCTGAGGCATACTCCACGCTGAAGTTTGTGAGAATATAATCCATAATCTCCTCATCCGAGTTGCCCTCAAAGCGGTCGCCGGCAACCAACGATGCTACATAGGTATCATCATTGGTAGTCTCAACCTTTACAGTAGCCTTACGTGGATAAAGCTCCGTAACAGATAGCGTAAACTCATTCTCAGATGCCGCCACATCGCCTGTCTTGAACTCATAGAACTCAGGCGTAGTATTGAGCAAAGCCTCATCATTCATTCCAAAGGCCCACAACACAAACTCGGTGTTGGCATCAAGCTCCACAGATAGTTCGGTAGTGCCGCTATAGGCAAGCTCATTGAAGATGAATTGCAGACCCTCTTCGGTCGTATCAAAGAAGGATGAGTAGAGACCCTTATACTGCTCCCAATCCGCCTCGCAGAAGCCACGAAGCTGCTCGGCAGTAGCATCCTGGACATCCTTCTTCCAGAATACACCATAGTAGTAGTATCCATCATAGCCCTCGGGCGTAATCTTGATATCTACGTTAGGGCCATTGACCTTAACATCGAAATCGAAGTGGAGAGTATAATCATTGACCGTAGAGGTTGTAATCTCCAGACGTGAAATCTCTGTCGTAGGTGTCATGGTCTCACGATCAAAGCCATAGGCATAGGCAACATACGATGTGCCAGGAGTTACACCCGTAAACTGGTGTGGTAAGCGGTCGCCCTCATACATAAAGGCTGTTACCGCCATCGACACATCGCTGCCAAAGGCATCAGCAAAGTTCTGGAAGATCTCCATATCCGAAGCCCACAACGCCTCGTCATCTGTCATCAGACCATTATCCTTGATATAGTCGCCATTGCCAAGTATAAAGACATAAGGCATCTCTTTATCCTGAGGTATCACATTCATAGTGATGGTAGTGGCAGCAGCAGAGATAAGCTCAAGCTTGATAGCGTGTTCCTTACCTACAGCCTGCGTAACCTTGATTGTGGGGTTAGGATACACCCCGGGATAGATAAGCTCAAGACGGCAGCTGCGCTCCTTAGGCTCGTAACTCTCAGCAACATCAAACTTTATAACACCCTCCGTAGAGGTATCAACACCTGTCACCCAATCATGCTCTGCATTCACCTTAAGCTCAGCATCAGCCGAAGCGTTGAGAAGCTCATAGCTAACCTCAAAGTGTCCGCCATCGGCCGAAGCCTCAACTTCGGTCTGGGCAAGAGTTAGCTGCGGAGCCTCAGGCTGAGGACCCATAGGCTCATCGGCCTTACACCCTACAAAGAGTGTAAGACCCAGAGCTACACACATCATTAACCAAATATGTTTCATAATCTTAGAGTAGTTTTGGTCGGTTAGCACGTTAGACACTTTATTCGGCTGGAGTACCCTCAACAGCACCAGAGTACGTACCCTTAAACTGACGGTCATCAGTAAGTGTCGCATCGAACTCCACGTCGTAGGTCTTGGTATCCTCGTGGTAAGTAAGCTTGAGTGTTACCTCTTTATATGCACTCTTCGAGCCGTTAAATGTGCTGTAGTAAGCATCTATATACTGACCCGATGTGCCAATGGTATAAGTGCCTGATGGAATGTAGTTTAGCGAGCTATCACCTGTACGCATGTCGAACGCAAGTTTGTAGCTACCCTCAGCATCTGCGATGGAGAACTCCCAATTGTCCGAATACCAATTCTTAGCCTTGAATGTTGTCCAGCTAATCTCTCCCTCAACCTCCTCTGGCTCGGTAATCTCCATGCCGTCAACTGTACCTGTGTAAGAGAACTTGAAGGTACGGCCATCGTTAACCTTGAACGAGATGTCGAACGAGTAGGTCTTTGCGGTCATATCAATATTTACGTTAGCACGAGCCTCTGAAGCACTATAATGACCCTCGCCAGCAACACGCAATGTTGTGCCGTCGATGTTGAGGCTACGACCCTCCTCTGCACCCTTTGTAGAGTAGAAACCTGCCAATAGGTACTCCGATGCTGGACAGTAGGCATCAAGCGTAAGGCGATACTGCTCAGTACCATCTACGGTCTGTGTGAATGTCACATACCAATTGGTATTGCTCTCAAACGAGCGAGCTGTAGCTGTGTCGAACACCGCCTCAATAATCTCCTCCTTTGGAGCAAGCGAGATACCAGAGATAGCACCCTCATACTCAGCCTCAATCACATAGTTGCCAGGCAACGTACCGTAGAACGATAGCATATACTTCTGGTTTGTCCAATCAATATCCACATGAAGAGTGCCTGTGAGGAACTGCTTAGCCTCCTCGCCAGCAACAGTAAATGTAGAGGTCTCGCCATCGAACTGGCCAGCCTCGGTAGCACGTGTCGAGAACTCCTCTGCCGAAGTGCTGATTGTGTATGAGTTGTTTACGATATAGTCCGCCTTGAAAGCATTCACAATATCAAACTTAGCAGCATTGCCAGCGTCGTCCTTAAGATTCAAAGTCCAATTTACACCATCCTCCGATGTAGCCGATGCCTCAGTGAAGGTGGTGTTTACGTTAACAATATCAATAACAGGCATATTGTCAACATCGCCATT
>JAZNQJ010000107.1:0-4989 GCA_045590115.1 Alistipes sp.
AGGAGTGTGCCGTAGTTACTCACTACCGCCTAAAGAACGATGAGGAGGGCAAGGGTGTTGTTGTAGACCCAGCAGCACGCCTCGAGGAGGAGCTTATCGTGCGCCCTACATCGGAGACCATCATCTGGAATACCTACAAAAATTGGATTACATCGTATCGTGACCTTCCTATCCTCTGCAACCAGTGGGCTAACGTAGTGCGCTGGGAGATGCGTACACGCCTATTCTTGCGTACTGCCGAGTTCCTTTGGCAGGAGGGACATACCGCTCACGCCACTGCCGAGGAGGCTATCGAGGAGACAGAGCGCATGATCAACGTCTACCGTCGCTTCGCTGAGGAGTGGATGGGTGTGCCTGTCATCGTGGGTCATAAGTCGCCTAACGAGCGTTTCGCAGGTGCTGTAGATACTCTTACTATCGAGGCATTGATGCAGGATGGCAAGGCTCTGCAGAGCGGTACATCACACTTCCTTGTTCAGAACTTCGCTAAGGCATTCGACGTTCAGTATACCTCTAAGGAGGGTAAGCAGGAGTATGTTTGGGCAACATCGTGGGGTGTGTCAACACGTCTTATGGGTGCGCTTATCATGGCTCACTCCGACAACAACGGTCTTGTGCTTCCTCCAAAACTCGCACCTATACAGGTTGTTATGGTGCCTATCTACAAGGGCGAGGAGCAGCGTCTTCAGGTTGTTGCACGCTTCGAGGAGATTGCTCGTGAGCTTCGTGCCAAGGGTGTATCTGTAAAGATTGACGCTCGTGACAATGTACGCTCAGGCTTCAAGTTTGCCGAGTACGAGCTTAAGGGTGTGCCTGTACGTTTGGCTTTAGGCCCTCGTGACCTTGAGAATGCCACTATCGAGCTTGCACGTCGTGACACGCTCACTAAGGAGGTTGTTAAGCAGGAGGGTCTTGTAGACTATGTTGTTGACCTTCTCGACCAGATTCAGAAGAACATCTTCCAGAAGGCCCTCGACTACCGCAACTCTATGATTACTAAGGTTGACACGTGGGAGGAGTTCCAGGAGGTGCTTAATACTAAGGGTGGTTTCATCTCAGCACATTGGGATGGTACTCCTGAGACCGAGCAGGCTATCAAGGAGGCTACTAAGGCAACCATCCGATGCATCCCTATGGATGTCGTAGAGGAGGAGGGTACATGCGTATTCTCGGGTAAGCCTTCTAAGTATCGTGTGTTGTTTGCCAAATCCTACTAATTTGTTGCGATAAGGCAGCATCTACCGCCGCTAACAAAAAAATAAATGCGAATGAGCAGTACGCCATAGTACAGCCCATCCGCATTTTTTTTGCCGAGCGACACTATCTACTACCCTCTCCCAACAAATTAATTTCTTGTGATAGTGGCGCTCCTTCGGCTCTGGGGATGACCGCTTCGCTCTGGGGAGGCCCCATAATACCCATTATCCCCAAAATACTCAGAGTGAGTTCTGCTCACGGTAATACCCACAGCAATTTACTGATACTCCAGCGGGGTACAACTGCAGATGCCTTCCCAATCTCCCTTCTATCTACTATCGACTCTTTGCACTTTACACTTTTTTTTCTATCTTTGCGTGGATGTTCGCCAAAGAGATTATTAAACTTAAATAATATGCTAAAGAATCTAAAACTTCTAATCGTTGCTGTTGCAGCGCTTGCAACCACAACATCGACACTCGCCCATGAGCCTGAGGCGGTAGTTGAGCCAAACTACAACCTCGCTGAGCAGTTCTCACCAGCACGTGTACGTCGCCTTGTGCCACAGACATCTCTACGTCCTAATTGGTTTGAGGGTAGCAACAAGTTCTGGTACAAGTGGCAGACCGTTGATGCCATCACCTACTACATCGTAGATCCTGCATCAGGTCGTCAGACCGAGCTATGGTCAATGGCTGAGCTTGCCGAGAAACTAACCATTGACTCGCAGTATCCATTTGATGCTCAGCATATACCTATCTCTAACCTCAAACTTGAGAACGATACTCACGTACTGTTCGACCTTACACCACTACACGCAGTTGTAGACCACAACCTCTACCCTCCAAAGAACGATGAGGGCAAGACTCTTGTGTTGCACTACAAGTGGGATATCGCTAAGCGAGAGCTTACACGCCTTGAGAAGCGTGAGGGACGCTTCCCACAGTGGGCTAACGTGTCGCCTGATGGCAAGATAGCTGTATATCAGAAGGATAATAACCTTTGGTATATGTCTACCGAGGATGTGGAGAAGTGGATTGTAGACCCTAAGGACTCTACAATCGTGGAGTATCAGATCACTACTGATGCTACTGAGGATACAGCTTATCATTGGTTTGAGGACTGCATCGAGCAGCTTAAGGAGGGTGAGCGATACAGAGTATTCCTTCAGTGGTCGCCCGACTCTAAGCACTTTGCTACGGTGCGCAGCAACACCTCTATGTTGCTCGACTTCTGGGTTATCAACATCCTCAAGAAGCGCCCTGAACTATTCTCATATAAGTATCAGATGCCTGGCGAGCAGAGTCCCGACTTCTGGCTCGAGTTGTTCGATACCGAGAAGTTTGAGCGTCGCAAGGTGGATATGGCAAAGTATAAGGAGCAGATGTTGTTTATCTGCAACAAGCCTTACGACCATGCCGACCGCTACGACCGCCCTACACGTGTGACATGGCTTGGCGACAACGATAAGTTCTACGTTATCCGTCAGAGTCGTGATATCAAGCGTGCCGATGTATGCGTTGTAGATGTTGCCTCGGCAACGGCTAAGGATTTGGTTGTTGAGCAGATGAACACCTCTATAGAGTGGCAGAATCCTACGCTCATCAACTCTGGTCGTGAGTTTGTTCAGTGGTCGGAGCGCACAGGATGGGCGCACCTCTACCGCTACTCGGCAGATGGCAAGCTACTCAACCAAATCACTAAGGGCGAATGGCATGTCTCTAATGTCTTGGGCGTTGATGATGCCAAGCGTGTTATTTACTTTACGGCCACAGGCTACAACAAGGATGAGAACCCATACTACCTGCACCTCTTCCGCGTGGGCTACGACGGCTCAGGCCTTAAGCAGCTCGACCCTAAGGATTTCAATGGCGAGTTCTCGCTCTCGGATGACCGTAAGTTCTTCACTACGACCTACTCACGTGTAGATGCTGCCCCTGTTTCGGAGCTTTACACCACTGATGGTCGCAAGGTTCTTGAGCTTCAGAAGGTTGATATTGAGCCTTTGGTGCAGGCTGGCTATAAGTATCCTGAGACATTTACTGTAAAGGCTGCAGATGGTATTACTGACCTACATGGCGTGATGTATAAACCTTACGACTTTGACCCTAACAAGAAGTATCCTATAATCGAGTATGTATACCCTGGCCCTCAGACCGAGGCTGTAGAGCAGTCATGGTATCAGCCTTTGGTGCGTACCGACCGTCTTGCTCAGCTTGGCTTCATCGTAATCACCGTAGGTAATCGTGGTGGTCACCCTGACCGCTCTAAGTGGTATCACAACTATGGCTACGGCAATATGCGTGACTATGGCCTTAAGGATAAGGTTGTTGCTGCACAGCAGCTCGCTGCACGCCACTCGTTTATCGACATTGAGCGTGTAGGTATTCATGGTCACTCGGGTGGTGGCTTTATGTCAACCGCAGCTATCCTTATGTATCCTGACTTCTTCGATGTTGCGGTGTCATGCGCAGGTAACCACGATAACAACATCTACAACCGCTGGTGGAGCGAGAAGCACCATGGCATCATGGAGGTTGAGAAGGATGGCGAGACTCAGTTTGAGTATAAGATTACGGCAAATCCTGAGATTGCCTCACGCCTTAAGGGTAAGCTCCTTTTGGTACATGGCGATATTGACGAGAACGTACACCCTGGTAACACCCTGCGTGTTGTCGATGCGTTGATTCGTGCCAACAAGCGTTTCGATATGCTCATTCTCCCAGGTCAGCGTCATGGCTTTGGCGACATGAACGAGTACTTCTTCTGGCGTATGGCCGACTACTTCTCGGAGCATCTTCTCGGCAAGAAGCAGACTACCACAGATATCCCTCAGCTTAATAATGATATTAAGTAAGACTATACCTATTTACAATGTAAGGAGGTTGTCACATTGTGACAGCCTCCTTGCTGTTTATATGAACTTTGCACGTTTCCAGCGCCCTGTGGTTGATCCTACCTCACGCTCCACAACACCTGTGATTGCGTCGGCAGCATCGTCGTGGCGGTTGGCGCGAAACAACCTACGATAGGTCGTTAGGTGGCTGTAGAACTCGGGCCATAGCTTGTGCCATGTCTTTGGCATGCGTATCATGTGGAGTGCTGTGGCCGAGTTAGAGAGTATTCGTCCCTCCTTCTCCCCCCTCTGGTGAAACCACTCTATGCGCACGCTCGGCACTAAGCGTTGTATGGCACGTGCGAAGCCTCGACCGCCATTGTTGCTCTCTATGGTTGAGCGTCGTGCATCGTTACGTCGCAACATCTCAGATACGAGCCTCTCGCTACTCTCCATAGGCTCCTGCGTATATACCACATCGGTGATGTATATCACCCCGTCGCTATCCACCGAGTAGCATATAGACGCTAAGTAGTCATCGCCCATATCTGCCGTATCGGTATAGTTACCCTTGAGCGTTATGTCACGTGGCAGCTGCTCGTAGGTCTGAAAGTTGTTGCCATATAGCAGCCCCTCCTGCGATGTGGGATGCCCCTGATACATCGCCTCGAAGCGTGCGGGGTCAAGATTGCGCTTTGTGGTCAATAGCCTCTCATCCTGCTGCTGGGGCCATAGTGCTTCGCCCTCCTTGCGGGGATCAAGCTCCGTCGGTGGCGATGCCTTGATAGCCTCGTAGTTAAGATACAACCACTCGCCATCTTCTGTCTTGTCGATATCCTCCATGCTATTTAGCATTCGGCACTTCTCGGTCTCCATTAGCTTGCCTATAAGGTCATCCTCGTGCCAGCGTGTGAATACTATAAGCTCTCGTGAGTCGTTGTGCATGCGTGTGCGCA
>JAZNQJ010000108.1:0-3508 GCA_045590115.1 Alistipes sp.
CTTGTTCCACTCATCGTCGGATAGCGAGCTTCTTGCCCACCTTATCAAGAAGGAGAAGAGCGAGACAAACCGTATTGACAATATCATCGAGGCGCTAAACATGCTTGAGGGAGCCTTTGCATTCCTTATCATGACCAAGAATCGTATCTATGCGTGTCGTGATAAGCATGGCCTACGTCCATTGTCTATCGGTAAGCTCGGTGATGGCTATGTCATAAGCTCAGAGACCTGCGCACTCGACATTGTGGGTGCTGAGTATATTCGTGATATCGAGCCAGGCGAGATTGTCACTATCGACCACCATGGCATACGCTCGAACTACTACTCACGCTTCCAGCGTCACCTGATGTGTGCCATGGAGTATATCTACTTTGCACGCCCTGATAGCGATATCGAGGGTTGCAACGTACACACCTTCCGTAAGCTCTCGGGTCGCTACCTCTATGAGCAGTGCCCCACAAAGGCTGATGTGGTCATCGGTGTGCCTGACCCAAGTATTAGTGCTGCTATCGGCTACTCGGAGGCAAGTGGCATCCCCTATGAGATGGGTCTTATCAAGAATAAGTATATCGCTCGTACGTTCATTCAGCCCTCGCAGGAGATGCGTGAGAAGGGTGTGCGCATGAAGCTCTCGGCAGTACGCTCGCTGGTTAAGGATAAGTCAGTAGTGCTTATCGACGATAGTATTGTGCGTGGTACTACGTCGTTGCGTATCGTGCGTCTGCTCAAGGAGGCTGGTGCCCGTGAGGTGCATGTACGTATTGCCAGCCCAGCGATTACCAACCCTTGCTTCTACGGTATTGACATGTCGACACGCAAAGAGCTACTTTGCGCACGTATGTCTAAGGAGGAGGCTTGCAAGGCTATCGAGGCTGACTCATTGGAGTTCCTCTCGGAGGAGTCGTTGCTTAAGTCGGGAGGTCGCTCGGAGCTATGTATGGCATGCTTCAACGGCTGCTACCCAACATCGTTGTATCAGAATAAATTGGAAAATAAATAATTAAAACAGTATATAGATATGGCAAAAAGTTACGAAGCAGCCGGCGTAAATCTTGAGGCCGGTTACGAAGTTGTACGACGCATTAAGTCGCATGTAGCATCTACTAAGCGCGTAGGCTCGATGGGTAACATCGGCGCATTTGGCGGTATGTTCAACCTCGCAGAGCTTAACATCAAGGAGCCTGTGTTGGTAAGTGGCACTGATGGCGTGGGTACTAAGCTCAAGCTTGCGTTCGAGATGGACAAGCACGATACTATCGGTATTGATGCTGTGGCTATGTGCGTAAACGATGTCTTGGCGCAGGGTGCTGAGCCTTTGGTATTCTTGGACTATGTTGCTGTAGGTCACAACGAGCCAGCAAAGGTTGAGGCTATAGTATCGGGTGTTGCTGAGGGTTGCCGTCAGGCAGGTTGTGCCTTGGTTGGTGGCGAGACTGCCGAGATGCCAGGCATGTATCAGGATGGCGAGTATGACATTGCAGGCTTTACTGTAGGTGTTGTTGAGCGTTCTAAGCTCATCGACGCTGGCGAGCGTGTTCAGGTAGGCGATGTTTTGGTGGGTATCGCCTCAAGTGGTGTTCACTCTAACGGCTTTAGCCTTGTGCGTAAGGTTGTTAGCGACAATGGTCTCAAACTCACTGAAAGTTATCCTGAGATTCCTGGCCGCACACTTGGCGAGGCACTCTTGGAGCCTACACGCATCTACGTTAAGCAGGTGCTTAAGGTTATCGCTGAGTGCGACGTGCATGGCATCAGCCACATCACAGGTGGTGGCTTCGACGAGAACATCCCTCGCATCTTGAAGGATGGCCAGGGCGTAGAGGTTAAGGAGGGTACATGGGAGATATTGCCCGTATTCCGCCTCTTGGAGAAGTATGGCAAGGTGAGCCATCGTGAGATGTTCAACATCTTCAACATGGGTATCGGCATGGTCATCGCACTCCCCCAGAGCGATGCACAGAAGGCTATCTCAATACTTGAGTCTTGTGGCGAACGTGCCTCAATAATCGGCCGAGTAGTTGAGGGCGAGGGTGTAACAATTATCTAACCTGAGTATGAGTAGAGTTCGTCTTGCGGTATTTGCCAGCGGCAGCGGAAGTAACTATGAGGCTATCGCCCAAGCCTGCTCGGATGGCCGTCTCGATGCTGAGATAGTATTGCTCGTATGCGACAAACCTGGCGCCATGGTCCTGGAGCGTGCTAAACGCTTTGGTACTGAGAGCTTTGCGTTCAACCCTAAGGACTACGAGTCTAAGGCTGCCTTCGAGACTGTGCTTCAGCATATGCTTGAGGAGCGTAGGGTAGACTACATCTGCCTTGCGGGATATATGCGCATCATTGGCCCTGTGCTATTGAAGGCCTTTGAGCAGCGTATCATCAACATCCACCCCTCGTTGCTGCCATCGTTTAAGGGCGCACATGCTATTCAGGATGCTGTGGAGTATGGCGTGAAGATTTTTGGCGCTACGACACACTTTGTCGACGACACGCTCGATGGTGGTCGCATCATCGACCAGGGGGCTATTGTCTACGAGGGCAACGACATTGAGGAGCTTACCAACCTCATACATAAGATAGAGCATAACCTCTATGTTAAGACTATTAATAAACTGATAAACAAGAAATTTTAAGATATGCGAGCATTAGTTAGCGTTAGCGATAAGTGTGGCGTTGTGGAGTTCTGCCAGAATCTACAGCGTCTTGGCTGGGAGATCATTGCTACGGGAGGCACCCAGAAACTTCTCGATGACAGCGGTGTTAAGACCATAGGCATCAGCGAGGTTACGGGATTTCCTGAGATTTGTGACGGTCGTGTTAAGACCCTTCATCCTAAGGTGCATGGCGGCCTATTGGCGCGTCGTGATGATGAGAGCCACCTCAAGGCACTCAAGGATAACTCTATTGAGTTTATCGACATGGTATGCGTAAACCTATACCCCTTCCGCCAGACTATCGCCAAGCCCGATGTGAAGATGGAGGATGCTATCGAGAATATTGACATCGGTGGCCCTTCGATGCTTCGCTCAGCAGCTAAGAACTATCGTGACGTTACTGTTGTGTGCGACCCTACAGACTACGCTCGCATCATCACCGAGATTGAGGCTGGTGGTAACACAACGCCACAGACACGCCTTGAGCTTTCGGCAAAGGCATATACCCACACCGCAGAGTACGACATGTGCATTGCAACATATATGCGTAAGGCGGCGGAGCTTAACGAGAAGCTCTTTGCGTCGTTCGACCTTAAGCAGTCGTTGCGCTATGGCGAAAACCCTCACCAGGAGGCTAAGTTCTACGCTGCAGCAGAGGCTGTGCCTTACTCGTTGGCTACAGCAAAGCAGCTCAATGGCAAGGAGATGTCGTATAACAACATCCAGGATGCAAACGCTGCGCTCAACATCGTACGTGAGTTCAAGGAGCCATTTGCCGTAGGTCTTAAGCATATGAACCCTTGTGGTGCTGCTATTGGTAGCGACATCAAGGAGGCGTGGCAGAAGGCTTATGAGGC
>JAZNQJ010000109.1:0-5349 GCA_045590115.1 Alistipes sp.
ACAAATTATAAGGAGACTGAATATAAATATAACTATCTAATATCATTGTTTCCTGATTTGCAAGAATATATAGACGGAGAAGCAGTTTTGGAGGATTCTAACGAAATAGAAGAACATGAAGATAGGCGCCAGGGTTATTTAACCAAAGAGGAGTGGAAGTCTCTATCGGAAGCCGAAAAATCGCAATTAGCACTCGACAGATACAATGAGAAACGAAAGCGGTCCAAGGCTCAAGTAGGCAGAGATTACGAGGAGTACATCGCACACCTTTTTAGACAGCAGCTTAAAGGGTGCAATATTACTATGTTTGGAGAGCAACGAGGGCTTGAGGATTTAGGCAGAGACCTTATAGTTCAACACCGCAGTAAGGTATATATCGTGCAGTGCAAAAGGTGGTCAGAGGACAAGGTTATTCGTGAAAAACATATAATGCAGTTGTTCGGTAGTACGATAGAGTATTGTTGGGACACTCGAAGAGGAGGAATGCACCCATTAGATGTTGTAGGCAAAACAATAATACCAGTATTTGTTTCAACTACAGAACTTTCAGACACCGCCTCGAGATTCGCTGAAAGGTTAGATGTTGTCGTAGCGCAAGAGCCAATGGGAGAATACCCTCAGATAAAATGCAACATAGGGAAGGATGGCGAAAAGATATACCACCTACCTTTTGACCAGCAGTATAACTCCACAGTTATAGAACACCACAAGGGAGAATTTTATGCGTGGAGTGTAGAAGAAGCAGAGAGAGCAGGATATAGAAGAGCGCAAAGGTATTATTATAATTAGCCTATGACACCCGAAAGAATAAAGAAAGTAATACGCAGACATCACAAGACACAGCGTGAGGTAGCATCTGCAATGGGAATATCGCCACAAGCACTGAGCGAGCGTTTCTCAGCCACACACGTGACAACAGAAACACTCGAAGGAATAGCCAACGCCCTGGGAATATCCCCAGCTGAGTTCTACGAGGAAGATATATACACGCAGATGAGAATGGAAAACGACAGACTGCGTAAGCTCGTGGCAGAGCAGATGGCAACAATACAAGCACTACTCAATAAGTAAACGAAAGAGAGCCTACACATCGTAGACTCTCTCTTTTTGTGCGAAACTACGCACACAATTTATATATACGTAGTATATATCTTTGCACGTCTCAGCTCCCAAAAACGCTATGTGCGGTGCATTTTGTGCGAACTTGTGCGTAGACTATCGCAGCCTATGCCTAAACCTCTGATACCACTCGAAATCTATGTGAGTGATGGAGGTTGTCAGGCTCTCGCCTGTCTCTGCATCCATATTTATAGCCAACTTGAAATACTTTGCCGAGAATGGCGTTCTGCGGAATACTAAGGGGTTTACCTTGTGTAAATCTATCTCTCCGTTCCACGAGCGTAGAGGCATATAGTTAGTGCCATCTACCGAGCCTGTAAGATTGAAATCTACGATAGCGATATTATCTCCTGTACTAATACGAGGAATAATGGTCTCCAACCTCTTAAACTCCACGTTACCGAGCTTTATGGGGCGTGTGGCGAGTGATATAGGCAGAGCGCTTACCTCGTTCTCGTCTGCGAGGTCATAAATGGTGTCCTTAGAATACAACTCATCGGTGTTTAGCTTCACACCATTAAGAGTGCGAGTAGACCAATAGCCACTATCGAGGTTGTAAACATAGGCTTTGGGGTTACCCTCCTTGAGTAGTACAATCTCGTTATACTGCTTAGGCCATATTATCTTACACTCACGCAAGAAGTCGAGAGGAGGCATACCATTCTTATCGTGGATGGGTGTGGAGATAACCTGAGTACCCGCAGATGTCAGCAGATGCACACCCTTCTCGGTGATGTAGACAATAGCACCATTTATGGCAAGAGTATTGGGATTGATAATCTTGTCGTAGTTGATAGCAGCTACCGAGGCATAAAGCGTCTTGCTACCCGCAACAAGCGCGTATATGCCCTCCTCGGTGAATACATATAACGGCATCTCACCTACCTTCATCTCGTGCATCTCTATGGCTGCGCTCTGCATAGCGAGGATGCGGTTGTTGGAGCTGCCAAAGGAGTAGCTATTCTCAAAGGGGAAAGAGAATGGGTTGTTGGGTTCTGATGCCTGTACTCGGTTAGGCTCATATAGTGTATCCGAAGCGTCTGGGAGAGATAGTGGCTTATCTGACATTACTCCTCCTGATGCCGAAAAAGATGGGTACTTTTGATAATCATCACTTGGACCAATGTAATACGCTATATTATTGGCTGTAGCAGGTTGCAGAACGAAGATAGACTCCTCATCCCCCCAAGAGACGATGAATTTTTTTGCTCTATAATCGTGATATGATAAGATGCGAGAGAACGGTTCGGATAACAATCCGCCACTAATCATAGTGTTACCCTTGACAAAATACTCGGCATCGCTAATATTCAACGAAACATATGGGGTCGATTGCGTGCCAGTGTCATCTGAGATTAATGCCTTCGTAAGGATATCGGACACATTAAACTCTGTATGTACAGCTCCGAGATGGAGCACATTATTGTAATCTACAAAGTTATCAGCATTAATGATATGTGAATTTGTGGGGATATATACCTTGTTTGTCACCGCATTCTGCAAAATATTAGAGTCAAGCGAGAGAGAATATGAATCTACGTAATCTCCATCAATATCTGCGTCAAGAGGGAACTCTTTGAGGAGATAGAAGGGCTGCTCTGGAAGTTTATTTTGGGCCCACATCTTATGCGTAGGAATATCTCCATTGTTAGGAAGGTTAGAAGACGCATCAAATATAGAATATATACGGGTACAATAGATTGCTACGCCAGTAATCAAATCAGTATCCATGTGCGCATCTATATCAATCTTCACCTGTGGGAGAATATAAGAGTATGGGCATCTGTCCCTAATGTCTGCTGGTGTAAGGTCGGCATTATATACTACGTCTACTGTACACCCAACAAAACGATGATTAGGGTCTCCCAAAGGTGCATACTCACTACTATACTCGCTAAAGAAATCACGTTGCTGAAAAGTTGCATTAGGAAGTGTGTTATCGCTAAGACAAATAGATATAGCAGATGGTGATACGACCTTGCCATCTGCCGTATGATAGGCAGCAAAAAGTGCTATCTCTCCATGCCACTCAGTACCACCGCTATCAAGAGATGCTCCATTAGGAGTTAAAGGAATCATCGAAGTTTGCGTATCGACATCCGTAAGTAACCATAGGCAAGAAAATGTAGGTGCTATAGCAGCATCACTATGTGAGCTATTCCATGATTTAATTGCCACAAGAGCATCGCCTAATCGACTGGATGCATACCAATGATTGTCGAGAAATGCAGTATATCTGCCTTCAAGCTCAGGACGGTAAACCCTTTCGCTCAATCTAAAGTAGTCAGGAAGGCTTCTATCTGTGCCTAACGTGTCAGTGATGGAAAGAGTCGGAATTAAGGGAGAGGAATATGTCTTATAACTTTTTGTTCTCCTTTTGTAGATGTATTTATGCGTTGAGCCCTCATTACTAAGCATCAGTACATTGCCAAAGTGACTAACCTTCTGCTGTGTGGGGAATGATGCTATCTTTGTAAGCCCCTGCGTGTAATATGAGACAGAACTATCAAAGTTATAGTAGTAGTATGTGCCATTGACAAGAGCCTCCACAATGTAGTAATGCTCCTCAGTGACAGGATGCTTATAAACAACCTTGTAATTTACAGGTAATGCAGGAAGCGTCACCTTCTCCCTATGTGGATGCACAGGTCGCCAAGCGTTATCCTTCCATCGTAGGTTGTGCAGCTCCTCGCACTTGCCATCGGTAACAATATCATCAGGGGTGCTTCTGTCAATGCCCTGAATAGCCACGCTCGTTCTCTGGCGAGGTGGACTCGTGAGATTATCATTCTTCATCATAACTAAATGTATTTAACTGTAGATTTTCCTGTATGCTATTGTCAAGGATATTGTAGATATTGGTGACCGATGTAGGCTGGGTGCTTACCTCCTCCTTAGCACGTGTATTATTATCCACCATAGCCAAGCATTTAGTGGCAATATTTATGAGGTCGGCATCCTTAATCTCTGTGCGCCTAAACTCATCCTTGAGTCTTTCACGTAGCTCATCAAGGGCAAGGTTGCTCACCTCCCTAAGTTTCTCGGTAGCCTCGCTGACCACAGCAACCTCCTTTTGGAATATCTGCTCCGTCACCGCCTCGCACACATCCTTAGCCCTATTACGATACTCATTTCTCTCATTCTCCGTAAGAGCCTCCCAAGCACGTTGTATGGCTGTGTGGTGTACTCCCGATACCTTCTCGGCCTCCCAATTACTACCTCCTGAGCGCACGTACTCAAGCAACGCTATGTCCATCTGTGTGAACGTATAGCGTGGTGTACGCTTCTTTTTTGTAGTTGTTGTCTTCTTTTTAGCCATAAAAAGTGTCAATCATTTTTGCAAAGATAAAGAATTATCTTTACTTTTGGACACAAATATAAAGATTTATACGAATATGTTAGGAGCAATTATAGGCGCAGGTATCAATATCGTGGCTAACGGTATTGGCTCCGCTATCGCCAATAGGCGTAAGCGCAAGGCTGAGGAAGCATATCAAGCAGCCATCAACAAGGAGATGGGAGAACTTGATGCGGAGATAGGAGCTAACTACCTCGATAGTGCTACGGCACGTAATGCCATACGTAAGGTCACAGATGCAAATGCTGAGACACTACGTCAGCTCAACACCCAGGCGATACGTGGTGGTGCTACGGATGAGGCTAAGGTGGCTATGGCAAGCAAGCTAAACAAGAGTAATGCAGAGGTTGTAGGTGACCTTGCTGCAATAGGTGAGCAACGCAAAGATGCTCTCAAGGGACAGAAGCGTAACCTTCGCTTAGGCCTTGCACAGCATCAGTACACGCAGGATGCAGACACAAGTGGTATTGATAACACCCTCTCGGCTGTTGGCACAGCCGCCAACACCATCGGCTCAGCATGGAGTACCAAGCATAATACGCCAACGACAACAACGGAGCAGACAATAACGCCAGCCTCCACAATAGAGACAACAGCACCTGCGGGATTGTCATCTGCGCCAACGGTGCAACCGACTGCGTTGGCAAAGACATATACCGAGCAAAAGCCGAGACCTACGGTTACGATAACACCAGCAGATGAGGAGCAAATAAAATACGGAAAGTAGCTATGGCAGTAGACCCAACAAAGAAGCCTGAGGAGCAGACACAGCCCTCAGCAACACAGGAATTGGCAGCTGTGGAGCAGACTGCACCTATCACCCCCATGGAGGTGGCTATGGCTCCATATGCAAACGAGATAGGCTCTATATC
>JAZNQJ010000110.1:0-9121 GCA_045590115.1 Alistipes sp.
TAGTAAATAAATTCACCTAAGGCCACCCACTTGGCGCACTCGTATAAGTAGTTGATATATAAGCACAAAGGCGGCCAATAATGACCGCCTTTTAAGATGAGCTGTTGACGAGGCTTGAACTCGTGACCTCTTCCTTACCAAGGAAGTGCTCTACCACTGAGCTACAACAGCAATATCAAACCCTACTCCTATGAAAGAGCGCACAAAAGTAAGAAAATTTTTTCGTAATGCAAATTTTTTTGCGAATTTTTTTTTGCCCGCTTTTGTGAACTTGCTCTATGACTGCTTCTTATATGTGAGCGCTGCAAGGCTATTAAACACCACTGCGAAGCCTCCCAAAGCAGCAAAATTGACCCACAGCTCGCCGATAGTCGTACCCTTGAGATATACCGAGCGTAGAATCTCAACATAGTAGCGGGGTGGTAGCACAAGCGTAAAGCGCTGAGCCCACTCGGGCATTGAGTCTACGGGGGTAAGCAAACCACTCATAAGCATAAAAATCATGATGAAGAAGAACATAACAAACATGGTCTGCTGCATGGTATCCGAGAAGTTGGCTATTGTAAGGCTAAAGCCTGAAATAGTGAGGATAAAGAGCATTGCGCCAAGATATATCGTACCCACAGAGCCTACGGGAACAAGGCCATAGACCAAGCGTGCCACAAGCATGGCTATAGTCACCACAAAGAGGCCTATGATCCAATAAGGAACGAGCTTGGAGAGTGTAAACGTAAAGCGTGATACGGGAGTTACGTTAATCTGCTCGATGCTACCACTCTCCTTCTCGCCTACGATGCTTAGTGCCGGGAGGAAACCGCAGATGAGTATGAAGAGGATAATCATAAGTGCCGGAATCATATAGTGGCGGTAGTTTAGCGTAGGGTTATAGCGGTTCTCGACGGTGACAAGCTCCGAGAGTCTTACTGCCGAGCGTTCGCCACGTAGCTCCGCAAGGGTGCGGGCGATGGTCTGCACAGCATACTGCATACCCATGCCTCCCTTAGTAGCATTTACAGCGTTGGCGCTAATGCTGATACGCTCAGGCGTGGCAATGGTCATGTCACGCTCAAAGTGGCGAGGAATCTGCACGATGACATCTATAGTACCCTGCTCCAAACCCTGCATGGCAAGCGGATACTCCGCAGTGGTTTGCTTTAGTGTGAGGTACTCCGAGGCCTCGATATGCGAGGCGATACGTCGTGAGGTGGTCGAGTGGTCGAGGTCGACAATAGCCACATTGACATTACGTACATCCATGGTCATGATGAGTGGCATGATAAGCATGACCATGATGGGAAAGGCTATGATGAGCTTAGGCAGAAACGAGTTGCGTCGTATCTGCAGGAACTCCTTTTGTAGTAGCACTATAAATGTTCGCATTGCCTATTCGAGTTTATCGTTAAACTTCTTGAGCGACACGCCGAGTAGCACGACTGTCATACATGCCAATATCGCCACATTCTTCCACACAGCAACTATTGGCAAACCCTGAATCATCATCTTGCGCACAGCGTCGATATACCAGCGTGCAGGCACGATATTGGAGATCATCTGGAAGAACTTTGGTAGGTTCTCAATGGGAAAGAGCATGCCTGAGAGCATAAGTATAGGCATCATCATAACCATTGCCGAGACAAGCAGTGCCGCCATCTGAGTGGTAGCGATGGTGGATACAAGCAGTCCGAGCGAGAGCGAGAGCATAAGGTAGATGAGCGAGAGCGAGAATATGCCCCACACACCGCCCGACATAGGCACACCAAGCAGGTAACGGGCAAGTAGTAGTATCATCACAAGCACGATGCACGAAATCACGAAGTAGGGTATCATCTTGGCGAAGATAATCTTTACGGGGCGTACGGGGGATACCAGGAGTACCTCCATAGTACACATCTCCTTCTCACGCACGATAGATACCGATGTCATCATGGCGCATACCAGAATAAAGATAAGTCCCATGATGCCTGGCACAAAGTTATATGCCGACTTCATCTGTGGGTTAAACAGCATGCGTGTCTCAAACATAGCCTGCTGAGCCTCGCTGCCCAGCAATATACTCTGCATATATGCCGTTGCTGAGCCTGCGGTATTTACGTTTGAGGCATCTACCGTAACCTGTATTATAGGCTTTGTGGCTACTCCCTCTACGGCCTGTGCCTTACGGCGGTCGTAGTCTGGGGCAAACGATACTACGGCGCTTGCTCTGCCTGAGCGTAGGTACTCGTCTATCTGATGGTTGTGTATATATCCCTTGAAGGTTACGTAGTCGTTGTGTGCAAGACGCTCCACAGCATCTCGCACGCCATCGCTACGCTCTGGTGCTACCACTGCGATGTTAATGTTGTTAACCTCGGTGGATATGGCAAAGCCAAAAAGCACCATAAGCACTATGGGGATAAGCATCACAATGAGCATTGTGCGCCTATCACGAAGAATATGTAGCGTCTCCTTGCGGACAAACGAGCCAAAGTTATGTTTCATACCTACTCTCCTCTCTGTGCGCCACGAGCCAATGTTCGGAATACCTCATCCATCGACTCGGCGGCAAATTGTTGTTTTAGGCGTGCGGGGCTATCCAACGCACGTATCTGACCATCCACCATGATGGATACACGTGAGCAGTACTCCGCCTCATCCATGTAGTGGGTAGTTACAAATATCGTTGTGCCACCCTCCGCAGCCTCGTATATCATCTCCCAGAACTGACGGCGTGTTACGGGGTCTACGCCTCCCGTAGGCTCATCTAAGAAGACTATCTCGGGGCTATGTATTGTGGCAATGGCAAACGAGAGCTTCTGCTTCCAGCCCAATGGTAACGAGCCTACCAACGTGTCACGCTCCGAGTAGAAGTCGAGACGCTCGAGAAGCTCTGTGGCACGCTCCTCGCTCTTACTTCTCGTAAGGCCATAGATGCCGGCAAAGAGTTGCATATTCTCCCACACCGTAAGGTTGTCATATAGGGAGAATCGCTGGCTCATATAGCCTATATGGCGCTTTATAAGCTCGCCCTGATGCATAACATCATAGCCAGCTACTTTGCCACTGCCCGATGTGGGGTAGCTTAGACCACATAGCATGCGCATAGCTGTAGTCTTGCCAGCGCCATTAGCTCCAAGGAAACCGAAAATCTCGCCACGACGCACATCGAATGTGATGCGGTCAACGGCGGTAAAATCACCAAAACGCTTGGTAAGCTCCTTAACAGATATCACTATGTCGCTCATCGTTTCATAAGTTTAATGAACACATCCTCGATGGTAGGCTCAACGATGTGAATATCTAAGCCCTCAACATTCTCCAGCTCCGCCTTAAAACGCTTAATATCAAACTCTTCGCTCGCAACAAGGTGATGGCTCTGACCAAAAGGGTAGCACTCTACGACATGCTCCATGCTACGTACACGCTCCAGCAGAGCGTACATACTCTTTGCGCTCACACCATAAAGTGGGCTGTTGAAGCTACGCACAATACCCTCGGGGGTGTCTATACTTAAGATGCGTCCCTCGTTGCATAGCGCTATGCGGTCGCAGCGTGATGCCTCATCCATGTATGGTGTCGACACAAGGATTGTTATACCTCGTGATTTAAGCCCTGTGAGCATGTCCCAAAACTCGCTACGTGACACTGCATCGACACCCGTTGTAGGCTCATCAAGCAGCAGTACGCTGGGGCGGTGTATAAGCGCACATGATAGTGCAAGTTTCTGCTTCATGCCTCCCGAGAGCTTGCCTGCACGACGCTTGCGGAAAGGCTCTATCTGCTTGTATATAGGTGCTATAAGGTCGTACGACTCCTCTACCGTAACGCCAAAGAGAGCAGCAAAGAACTGCAGGTTCTCCTCGATCGTAAGGTCGGGGTATAGCGAGAAACGCCCCGGCATATAACCTACACGTGAACGAATCTTGAGGTAGTCACGCTTAATGTCTAAGCCATCAACCTCGCCGCTTCCGCTGTCGGGGTTTAGCAGTGTGGCCAAGAGCCTAAAGAGTGTACTCTTGCCGGCACCGTCGGGGCCGATAAGACCAAATAGCTCGCCACTCTCGACTGTGAATGACACCTCGTCGAGAGCCTTTACCTTGCCGTAGCTCTTTGTGAGTCTATCTATCCTTATAGCACTCATACCTATAACACTACTTCGCCACTTAGACCAATCTTCAATCGACCATCGTTGCGTACAGCAATCTTGACTGCATATACAAGGTTGGCACGTGAGTCGTTGGTCTGAATACTCTTTGGCGTAAACTCGCTCTCGGAAGATATCCATGCTATGCGACCTGAGTATTCGTAACGCTCCTCGCCGCCATAGTTGGCTATAACCTTCACGCTGTCGCCGAGCTTGATTGATGCCAGCTGGTCGGAGGTAAAGTATGCACGAAGGTAGATATTGTTTAGGTCGGCAACCTTTATCAGTGGCTTGCCTGCTGCGGTAACCTCGCCCTCGTATGCATACTTGACAAGTATGGTACCCTCTACGGGCGATGTAATACGACACTTGGCAATGCGGTCATCTAGGGCTGCAATCTGCGCCTCAATAGCTGCTGCATTGTTATCAATCGTGGTGGTATTCTTTCCTAACGTCGAGATTGTAGCGTCGAGCTGGCTCTCAAGTACACGTAGGCCTGCCTCAATGTCGTCACGCTGTTTGGTTGTCGCTGCGCCATCGCTAAGCATGCTCTCCACTCGGCGTAGCTCATTACGCTGCTTGGCAATCTGCTCACGTAGTGCCGCTACCTGAGTCTCAATGTCGGGGCGTGAGCCTATGAGTGCCGACTGCTGGGCTGCGAGTTGCTTGCGCTGTAGGTGTAGCTGAAGGCTATCTATGGCTCCTACTACCACTCCCTTCTCAATGGTTGCGCCCTCTTCGACGTTTAGGCTTAGTATGCGTCCTGTGGCTTCGGCAGATACTACTATCTCAGTAGCCTCGAATGTTCCTTGTGCGTCATACTCTGGCTCTGTGCCACACGATGCAACAAGCATCGCCATGGCTATATATGCTATACGTTTCATGGTTTATTGGTTAAGGGTTGTTTTTAGTCGGTATATTGCCTGGAGAAGCTCGATTTCGTGTGTGCTACGATTTAGCGTTGCTGTTGTCTCATCCGTAATCTTACGCAGTAGGTCGGTAGCATCTATGACTCCATTCTCAAGCTGCGACTCTGCCGCCATGCGTACCCTGCGGCGTAGCTCAACAATACGGCTGTCATCCTCTATGGCCCTTTGCAGACGTACAATCTCTCCATCATCAAGGATTGTCTGTAGTTGAGTGTTAAACTCCAACATGTCACGCTGCAGGTCTATCTGCTGCTGTGTTGTTGACAGCTTGTTGAGGTTGTTTTGCTTGCTGTAGAATGCTCCTATGTTCCACGACATGCGTATGCCTATCATGCCATTGAGTGTCCATCGTGGCGACATCATGCTCTTGAACATATCCATGCCAGGATAGCCATAGTAGCCCTGCGCAAAGGCCATGAATCGTGGCATTATGGATGCCTCTATGGCGCTTCGCTGCGCCTCAAGCTTATGCTCCTGCGCCTCGAGTAGCTTTAGCTCGGGGCGTGCCAACTCTCGTGATGTGAGTGTCGGCATTGCAGGACGCTCCAGACGCTCGGCGCTGAGTGGCTGACCGATAAATATCTCCAGCATGCGGCGATAACCCTCACGTGAGGCTTCAACCTGCGCTAAGGTCTGGCGGACTGTGAGAAGCTCCGCCTCGATAGTGTCCACATCTGACTGCATGGCTACACCATTGCTCTGGTAGCTCTTCATGCGCTGTAAGTTGCTCTCGAGTAGTGCTATGAGTGCCTCGCACTGCGCCTTACGCTCCTCGAGGAGTAGGATGCCGAAGTAGAGGTTGTCAATGCGTGTCTGAAGGTCGTAGAGCGAAACGTTTAATCGGCTACGCTGCTCGCTCGCTTCAGCCTTGGCTAATTCCTTGTTAGCCTTTGTGAGACCTCCATCCCAGATGTTCTGCGTGATGTCTATGGCCACCTTGTACTGATCACGACGTATGCCCGCCATCTCTATGCCATTGGCCTGAAGTATTGTCTCAAAGGCCTCAGGGTAGGTTGGTGTTGCTGATTGGTAGGTTGCCTGTGCCGAGAGCGATACCTGCGGAATCCATGCTCGTGAGGCATTCGAGAGGTTGTACTGTTCGCTCTTTGTGATAGGGTCGTACTGCCTAATCTCGGGGTAATGGTCACGAGCCAACATGCGGCACTCTTCGAGCGATTGCGAGTAGCCACTATAGCCCAACATAAGGCATAAAAGTGTGAGTAGAAAGCGTCTCATATGTTACAACTTTTTTATTCTTCGCATTATTGTCTCTACGTTTTCGGCCTTGCGAGCGGCGAGGAACTGCTCACGATCGGCCATAAGCTCGCCCAATATCGGTTCCATAAATGGGTAGGCTACGAACGTGAATACGTTCATCGACATTATGCTTATAAAGAGCATGCGCACATCAATGCGCTCTACATCACCTTGATCGGCTGCCCGGTCAATCTCGCTTTGTAGGCTCTTGTATACGCCATCTATGACTATCTTTACACGCTTGTATAACACCTCGTAGCGCTCGGGGCGTGTGACAATCTCGTTGATGATAAAGCGGGGGAGAAGTGGGTTCTTGGCCACAAAGTCGAAGTGGGCCTCTATCCCACCCTTGATGCGCTCTAAGATTGGTAGCTTGGGGTCGCCCATGATTGCAAACATCGATTGCGACATGGTGGCAAACTTCTCATCCACGATGCGCTCAAATAGCTGCTCCTTGGTGCGGAAGTAGTAGTGTAGCATGGCGTGGGTTACGCCTGCAGCCTTGGCTATTGATGTTGTTCGTGCGCCATCGTAGCCCTTGGTTAGAAACTCTTGTTCTGCCGCTGCAAGTATCTCATTCTCTTTTGATTGCTTCTCTTGTGTACTCATAATACAGATAGTTCAACAATATTGTCTAACAGAATTGTTAATACAAAGGTATGAATTAAATCTCATAAACCAAATCTTGGCGCTATTTTTTTTATGCCCCAGAGTTGATTTTCTTAGCAATATTTTCTAAATTTGTGGTGTAATGGTCTAATCAAAATAAATTATAACGATGAGGACAAACCAAGAGATTAGAAACGATGCACGAGTAATGTTAAGTGGCAAGTGGGGTAATGCTGTGGGTGTTACGCTTGTGGCGCTGCTCCTCAATGGTGTGGTGGGGTCGCTATCACCTGTAGAGCCTACTAACATTTTGTATACTGTGGCATACATCTTTGTAGGTATCCCGCTTAACTTTGGTGTCATAGTAGCATTTCTGCGCTTCGTGCGTGGCAACGAGCTTACGGTAGAGAGCATCTTTGGCGCATTTAACTCCACTTACTATATAAAGAGTATTGCGTGTTGTTTGCTCATGGCCATCTACACAGCATTATGGTCGTTGCTCTTCATCGTGCCTGGTATTATCAAGGCGCTGTCATACTTCCTTGCGCCATACATCTTGGCCGATAACCCACAGCTAAGCTCTGAGCAGGCAATATGCCAGAGTATGAAGATGATGGAGGGACATAAGATGGATCTATTCCTGATGACTCTTGGTTACGTTGGTCTTGCGCTCCTCTCTGTACCACTCTTGTGTATACCGATGTTGTGGATTATGCCTTACTACTTTGCGTCGTATGCTAAGTTCTACGAGGAGGTAAAGGCCGAATATAGACCGATACTCTAATTTATTGCTGATATTCAGATGTTTGGGGCTGGCTGACTCTTTCGGTCAGCCCTTTGTTGTATATACTATTTGTTGGGCTTATAGCGCCATAAGAATATATGATTGAAGAAAATGGCTAAAAATGTTTGTAGTAAAATATTTTGTTGTACTTTTGCATCGGAATAATATTTGATTATATAACCGATAAAAACAATAAATAAAGTATATAAAGTTATGAAGACTACAAATAAGTGTTGCTGTGGCGCAAAGCGCAAGACAATCTACGATTTCGAGGTAATGGCACAGGGTAACAAGCCTGTGAAGCTTGACGAGTATAAGGATAAGGTGCTGCTTGTGGTGAACACAGCGAGCAAGTGTGGCTTTACGCCTCAGTATGCCGACCTTGAGGCGCTTAACAAGCACTTTGCAGATCGTGGCTTTGCCATCCTCGACTTCCCATGTAATCAGTTTGGCGGTCAGTCGCCCGAGAGTGATGCCGAGACTACGCAGTTCTGCCAGCTCAACTATGGCACCACATTCCCTCAGTTTAAGAAGATAGAGGTTAATGGCGAGAATGAGTCACCACTCTACACATGGCTTAAGGCAGAGCGTGGTTTTGCGGGATTTAACAAGGAGCATAAACTCACTCCAATACTTGAGAAGATGCTCTCAGAGGCCGACCCCGACTACGCATCGAAGTCGGACATCAAGTGGAACTTTACCAAGTTCCTCGTAGATCGCAAGGGTAATGTCGTGGCCCGCTTCGAGCCTACTGCAGATATGGAGAGTGTATCGCAGGCTGTTGAGGCACTATTATAAACGATAGGCTCAGCTATTATGAAGAGGCTGAATAAAAAGTGTATTTTGTCGTTATGCTCGCCCTCAAAATGCTCATTTACGCTTAGTAAACTCCGCTTTTTCGGGCTTTGCAGGCCTAAAACTACATCTTTTTCTTCAACCTGATAACAAAACGGAGGTGGCTAATTAACTTTTTAGTCACCTCCGATGCTTTTATTAGAAACCAACAACTCTCTTATTTCGCATCCACTCTGCCACGCCGCAAGAAGCGTCAGTAGTTTTTATTACAGAACTTGCAGATACACAAAGAATTAGGCGGGAGTCTTCTGTGGCTGCCGCCTACTCTTAGAAATAAATTTTGAAAAAACTACTGACCCAAAGAATGTAAACAATTAAAGATACACTACTTAAAAATTGCAAGATAATATTTGTTATTTAGTGAATAAATTGCTATATTTGTACTATCATTGCGGAATATGCAGTGATTTAGATGGCATTTAGGGCTATTGTTTCGTGAAGTAAAACGACCAAAATTATTAAACGAACAGACAATAGGCACATTAAATGCTCACGCCGCATGGCGTGGGTGTGCTTATGTTCGTATGGGTACTTGGTCGTCCCTTCTTCCGATAGGCACTACCCACG
>JAZNQJ010000111.1:0-3154 GCA_045590115.1 Alistipes sp.
GACCGTTTGGAGCGTAAGAAGTACAATCCTTACTTGAAGCGAGTAACACTTCACCGTGAGATTAAGTAATTTTAACACGAGGTAAAGTATGGCAAAGAAAGTAGTTGCAACCCTTAAGACGGGTACAGCAAAGAAGTACACTAAGTGTATCAAGATGGTTAAGTCTGAGAAGACTGGTGCTTACGTATTCCAGACTCAGAATATCCTTGAGGAGGATGATATTAAGGCATTCTTCGCTCAGAAATAATTTGGATTAGAACCCTAAGCGGGACTAATACTAAAGGCGACCAATCGGTCGCCTTTAGTGTTTTATATGGTAAGCTTCAAGAGTTGCTACCCTACCGTAACCCTCTCAGCCATGAACGACTCGATATAGGCCAAAGCAATGGTATGCTTCTCAACGCAACGCATATGACCACCAGCACGTCCTCGTGCCATATTATGCTTAAGGTCGTTAATCTTAACGTGTATTGCTGCCTCGTTGCCCGACTTACAGATACGCTCGATATACTCCATATATGGGGTCTGCTTATCGTGGGTCAATAGGCGCAGAGTGTCAATAACACGCTCCGAGAAGCCAAGCTCCTCAAGGTCGCCAAAGTCGTAGCGCGTATCCTCCACAACATCATGCAGAAAGCCCACAATACGCTCAAGGTCGTTGCGCCCCATCATGCCTACAGCCAAAGGGTGCAGAATGGTAGGATTACCATCCAAGTCGTAGTCGGCAGCATGTGCCTTTGACGCAAGCTCGATAGCCTTATCAATATCGGAGCGAGAGTCAAAATAGTCGTTCTTAACGGCACGTGGCAGGTAGAGTGACTTATTACGTCCCACATAGTCTCGCCACATAAGCTCCAGACGCTCAGCACTATCCACATCGAGCATCACACCGGAGTGGCCGCCATGCCAATCAATATCAGGAAGCTCTGCCATAAGCTCCTCGGTGGAGATAATCTCAGCACGCTCAGGATGAAATACAGTCTCAAACTCCATCTGCATATAATATACCTCACGACCTTGTCCCGACCAATCCTTGCCCTTATAAGGGTCAGAGGTAAAGCGGCCGGCAGCAAAGACTCCGGTATTACCCTCGCCCACACGCACCATAAAGAAACGGTCGCCCTTGCGAGCCTTCTGCCACTCATGAACGCTCCAGTCGAAATCATCGCACCACTCGCCATCGGCCCACTCGGCCATGTCGCTATCGAGGCGATCCATGGTATACGACGACGCAGCAGGATTCCACCTTAGCAAGAATGTGTTGCGCATAAAGTCCTTGCGCTTGTTTATCGAAAGCTTGATATCCAATTCCATAATTTACTCTACCCATTTTTCATTTTTACCAAATAACATCGGAATGACATTCAGCAAAACGCCAATAAAGATTATTATATACCAAAAAATATCTCCCATAATTCAGTGTTTTACTTTTTATAATAATCCTCCAATTTAATTGTTCACTAATAATGTCTCTCGCCCAGCACCTCCGTTAAGAAGGCAAAAAAGATTAACAGACTAAGCATAGCACCTATATATTATTTATATACCTTGTCAGCCTCTTTAAGACGCAATATTACCCATATTTGCTTCTCGGGGTTAGCATCTGGGCAGATACGTTGTACTCGCACATCGAAGATTGTGTTGTAGCCGAGATCCATAAACTGCGATACTAACTGATTATCGCCACGAGGGATATATCCAAGCTTTATATTCTCGTAATATATAGCCACCGCATAAGGGTCAAACTTGTTTTCCTCCTCACGTACAAGGTGTAGTGGTGTACCGACCTTCAGGTCATCAAAAGCCTCACAACCATCCCAGAATGTAAAACCTGCAATGTTGAAATTACCCAAGTGCTTGTTAATAGTTTTGTGTTCCATAGTATTATTGTTTTTAATTTATAGTGCAAAGGTATTAACATATTTTGACAGGTTGTGTCAACGTAATTTTAACCCTCAAAAAAGCATAAAAAAGATAATCCCCGCAACTAGTCACAAGTTACGGGGACAAAGTTATTGCTACTGTTTGACAACTTATGTCAAAGATAATTTATAGTTTTGTATGCACGCAGCGGAGGTTGCACTCGAGCTGTTCGACTGAGCTGGCACCAACAAGCACCGAGGTTACGGTCTGATGCGGAAATGCAACAACTTTGGGCTCGTATTTTAGCAGGAGAGGTTAAACAGGCAAAATCGTATTCGTTGAGAACTTTGGAGTTACTGAGAAATCTATCCCAATAAGAAGCGGAAGTTATAAATAGTGCGTCAGAATATTTAATAGATGATAATCTTTTGTGTGCAGACATATTCGGTTCGGATATGTATGTCCTTTCAAAAATGGATGAATTGGGTATTATTTGTGGAGCACAAATGATGTTTAAGCATTTTATATACCCTAATGAAAATGAAGATATAAATATTGGAGGTACATACGCTATAAAAGTTTGTTCAAATAGCGGTACCGAAATCCCAGTAAAATGTTATCATTTAACTATGGTTGGGTATGAAATAAGCCTCTATTTCTATCGGCTCAACCCATATTACAAGAGAATATTACTGGGCGTATGCGAATGTGAGAATGTCTGCAAACAAGTCCCCCTTTGACAAAGGGGGATTTAGAGGGAATGTAAATACTGATTCACGAAAAAAGGAGAGCTAAAGCTCTCCTTTATTTCCGTGAATCCGCCGGGGTTCGGACGGCGCAGCCGAAGAGTCGATACTGCATAGCGCAGGGCGCAAGCCCGAGCAATAAACAACACTCTATCGGCTCAACCCGCATTATGTGAGTAAGCACTGTGGATTTGTTGAGCGGTGGCGTAGCCGCTTTGTTTTGATGGGCTTTCGAGCTTGCTCGTAAAAGAGTATCAAAAACAAAGCGACAGAGTTAAAAACTCTGCCGCTCAACTAATACTGGTGAATCCGCCGGGGTTCGAACCCGGGACCCCAACATTAAAAGTGTTGTGCTCTACCTACTGAGCTACGGATTCTCCAAAGCCAAACATTACGATTTGGTGGTGCAAAGATAGTAAATATTTTTATTCTTCCAAAGATGTAGCGCAAAAATTAGTTTATTCGACAAAATTCGTTAACTTTACACTCGCAAACAATACTGCTATGGACCAACCGAAACTGGAACGTATGCTTCGTCTTATGAA
>JAZNQJ010000112.1:0-4626 GCA_045590115.1 Alistipes sp.
CCGCTATTTCCAGATAGGGCAATAATATCGCCTCGCTTAACAAGTTCGCCCTCCGATACACGAATATCGAGCAAGTGGCAATATGTGGTTTGATAGCCATTTCCATGATCAATGGTAATAGCTTTGCCACGTGTTGAGTTCTTCTCTGAGAGGCTCTCGACATAACCATCAGCAGTAGCAAACACCGCCGTTCCTTCAGGTACGAGATAGTCAACGCCATGATGCTCAGTCATAGAGCGATGAAATGGATTAATTAAAGGTTTTTTGCCCGATGCAAGGAGTGTCAGTCGGCTATTATTCACAGGCTGTATCGACGGAATACGACTTAGTGTCATATAATCATACACGATAGCATCGCTATAGTCTTCGTAGGATTGCAATAGTCGCTCGTTAAGATGTTTGGCGCTATTGATTCGTGAATCGAGAATCTCTTGTAGGTTCTCGTTATTCATCTCTAGCAACACAGCATTTAGTTCCTCTCGGCTATTCTCATCATTGGCATTAAGGTCGTAAGGATTTGATTGGAAGAGCTTGCGGAAAACATTCTCATCACGCGCTATGACATTACTAAGTACCTTACTCAGTGTATTATAGCGTGTTTCAAGTTTAGTATACTCATCACGCATATCATCTACCGAGTGACGTAACCTATGCTCGTTAGGCATGTCTACCACAAGACCAAATACCACAAACCAAACTATGATCATAGCAGCCCACACCAATCCTTTATAGAAGATTGGCATAGCACGACGCAAAAACTGTCGTCTTGCCACCTTGGCTCTATTTTTAGGGTTTACTATTCCTTCCATAGCTGGTTATTTTGATGATTTTTCAACCTGTTCCATCAGCTCCTTATAGGCCTCAGCCGACATATCTTTGTTGAAATAGTTAATCGGATTTACGGTATTATCTCTGTAGCGCACCTCATAGTGGAGGTGTGGACCCGATGATACTCCCGTACTACCTACCTCGCCAATAACCTGACCTCGAGAGATCTTCTCGCCAACCTTAACATGACGTGCCGAGAGGTGAGCATAACGTGTCTTGTAGCCAAAGCCATGGTCAATCTCGACAAGTTCGCCATAGCCACCACGATAGCTTGATTGGCTAACCGTACCATAACCTGTGGCGTATACCGCTGTGCCTACAGGAGCAGTCAGATCAACACCTTCATGCATACGAGTAATGCCGAGTGTAGGGTGGTGACGCATACCATAGAGACTGCTTATATTCTTGAGTTTTGTGCGGTCAATAGGCCAAATTGCGGGGATAATAGACGAGTACTCGGCCTTGTTATCAGCAAGTTCTTGAGTCTTGTCAAGAGCAACTGATGCATAGTAGATATTACGCATCAGGCGATCCATGCGTTTCCATGTTGCGGCTGTCATCTCGCCATAGTACTCATCCTCATACAGTGCTTCATATTTACTATCCACATAGTCAGAGTATACGGCTGGGATATTGAGAGTATCGACACCCAATAGCGGACGATAGACATATTGGTCACGATGTTTAATGTCGGCAAGCGTACGTTCGGCAGACTCAATCTTACCCTTAAGTATCTCATACTTAGCGGCAAGTCGCTTGTTATCTCTACGGATATTTGACATCTTTGGTGTCTCCCAAAATGTCGAGATTATAAGATTGCAGCCAGCGGCAATGAGTAGTGCAATAAAGAGTTTGAACACTATTCTAAGACCCTTAGGCCAACTGTTAGGTTCAAATTTAAATCTTATGTCTCTACCGCCACTCATCTACTTATATAAAATATATAAAAAAGTCAGTTCTGCTGAGCAAAGATATGAAAAATTTGTTTAATTTTGCAACCGATTTAAAAATAGATATAAATTATTATTCGAAATATGGATTCAAATAAGGTTAGACAAGTATTCTTAGATTTCTTCCGCTCTAAGGGTCATGAGATTGTTCCATCGGCTCCGATGGTTGTTAAGAACGATCCAACGTTGATGTTCACAAATGCAGGTATGAATCAGTTCAAGGATATCTTCCTTGGCAATGCGCCCCGCAAATTCCCACGTGTAGCAGACACCCAGAAGTGTCTTCGCGTATCTGGCAAGCATAACGACCTTGAGGAGGTAGGCCACGACACCTATCACCACACAATGTTTGAGATGCTCGGCAACTGGTCGTATGGCGACTACTTCAAGAAGGAGGCTATTGAGTGGGCATGGGAGCTACTTACTGAGTATTATAAGCTCGACAAGAGCCGTATGTACGCTACAGTATTTGAGGGTAGCGAGGAGGATGGCGTAGCCTTCGACCAGGAGGCATACGACTATTGGAAGCAGTTCCTTCCTGAGGATCACATCATCCGTGGCAACAAGAAGGATAACTTCTGGGAGATGGGCGAGACAGGCCCATGCGGTCCATGTAGCGAGATTCACTTCGACCTTCGTGACGAGGAGGAGGTTGCCAAGATTCCTGGTCGTGAGATGGTCAACATGAGCCACCCTCAGGTTATCGAGATTTGGAACCTTGTGTTCATGCAGTATAACCGCAAGGCCAATGGTTCGCTTGAGCCACTTCCTGCAAACAATGTTGATACAGGTATGGGCTTCGAGCGCTTGTGCATGATTCTCCAGGGCAAGAAGTCAAACTACGATACTGACGTATTCCAGCCAACTATTGCACGCATCGCAGCACTTTCAGGCAAGGTGTATGGCAAGGATGAGAAGTGCGATGTAGCTATGCGTGTTATTGCCGACCACCTTCGTGCTATCTCGTTCTCTATTGCTGACGGTCAGCTTCCCGCAAATGCTAAGGCTGGCTATGTTATCCGTCGAATCTTGCGTCGTGCTGTACGCTACGGCTACACATACCTCGGCTTCAACGAGCCATTTATCTGCAAACTTGTCGACGGCCTTGTTAAGCAGATGGGACATCAGTTCCCTGAGCTTGTTGCCCAGCAGACACTCATCGAGCGTGTTATCGAGGAGGAGGAGGCATCATTCCTTCGCACCCTCGCTACCGGCATCAACCTTCTCGAGGGTGTTATCAAGAAGTCGGCTAATGGCAAGATTTCGGGTAAGGATGCCTTCGTGCTTTACGACACATATGGCTTCCCTATCGACCTTACCGAGCTTATTGCTAAGGAGCAGGGCGTAGAGGTTGATATTGTGGAGTTCGAGAAGGAGCTTCAGGTACAAAAGGAGCGTTCACGTAATGCTGCACAGCAGGATATCGATGATTGGCAGGAGGTTATCTCTATTGCTGAGAGCGAGTTTATCGGCTACGACAACCTTGAGTCAGATGTTCGCATCGCACGCTACCGTCGTGTTAAGAGCAAGAACAACGTGACCTATCAGCTCGTGTTCGACCACACTCCATTCTATGGCAACTCAGGTGGTCAGATTGGCGATATCGGCTATATCGAGAGCGCGAACGAGAAGATTGAGATTATTGCTACCGAGAAGGAGAATGGTCTTATCATCCACATCGCCAAGCAGCTTCCTGAGAATCCTGCCGCTGAGTTCCACGCTGTTGTTAATGCCGACGCACGCCAGAAGGCTGCAAACAACCACACAGCTACCCACCTTGTAGACTATGCTTTGCGTACTGTCCTTGGCACTCATGTTGAGCAGAAGGGTTCTATGGTAGGCCCTACAGGCTTGCGTTTCGACTTCTCACACTTCCAGAAGGTTACCTCTGAGGAGCTTCGTGAGGTAGAGCGTTTGGTAAACAAGCTTATCCGTACCAACTATCCATTGGTTGAGAATCGTGAGGCTACCATGGCTGAGGCTGAGGCTGCTGGTGCTATCATGCTCTTTGGCGAGAAGAATGGCGATAAGGTGCGTATCGTTAACTTTGGCCCTTCTTCCGAGCTTTGTGGCGGTACTCACACCTCGGCAACAGGTACTATTGGTCTGTTTAAGATTACTTCGGAGAGTGCCATTTCAGCTGGTGTACGTCGTATCGAGGCTGTTACGGGCGAGGCTGCTGAGACCCTTGTATACGAGGCACAGAACATCCTCTCATCTATCGAGCAGATTGTCCACAATCCTAAGCTCGTTCAGGCTGTTGAGAAGATTATCGAGAACAACGCATCGCTTGGTCGTGAGATTGAGGATATGCGTAAGGAGAAGGTTGCTCAGCTTGCTGAGACCTTGGCCACAAACACTCCATTGCGTGGTGGTGTAACCCTTATCTCTCACACATCAAAGCACACTCCAGAGCTTTTGAAGGATTTGGCATTTGCTTTGCGCCAGCGTGTAACCGAGCGTCTTGTCATGGTTATCGGTAATTTGCACGACGGCAAGCCTACGCTAAACATTATGCTCTCGGATGATATCGTAGCTATGGGTGTTGATGCTGGTGCTACTGTTCGTGAGGCTGCTAAGCTTATGAGCGGCGGTGGCGGTGGTCAGAAGCACTATGCTACTGCAGGTGGTAAGAATCCCGACGGCTTGCAGGCTGCCATTGCCAAGGCCGTAGAGTTGATTTCGGCGCAGATTAAGTAAAGAATAAAGTAAAAAAGCATAAAGAAATGGCTAACAAAGTATTATTGATGATCCTCGATGGCTGGGGAAACGGCCACAAGGATCAGGCAGATGTCATCTCGACGGGGCACCCTGCCTACATTTCGAAGATGAGCGAGGAGTATCCCCA
>JAZNQJ010000113.1:0-2835 GCA_045590115.1 Alistipes sp.
GTCTTAGCTGTTGTATTGCCCTCAGCATCAGTTACCGACATCTCGAAGTTATGCTCACCAGCACCAAGCATGTTAAGCACACCGAGGAAGTTGGTAATACTTAGGTCAAGCTCCGACTTACCAGCAACCTCATCGCCTACAGGGAAGCCGAGGTTCTTCAACGACTCAAAGAACTGAGTGTCGTTCACAAGACTGAACTCGCCAGCAAGGCCTACGCCAGCAAGCTCCTCAGGAGTAAGTGTAGCAGAGATAATCTTAACCTTGAAGTCAGCGATGGTAAGAGGTGCAGTAACCTTAAGGTCACAAGTCATGCCAGTGACATATGTCTGCTGCTTGTCGATATCGTAGCCTACCCATACGATGCGTGGAGCCACGTTCTGACCATACTTAACAGTGAGTGTAGCAGTTGCGTGAGCGCCATTTACGTCGGTTACGGTAATCTCATAAGAGTGAGTACCCTCGTACGACTTGAGCAATTCAGCCTGAAGTGCGAACTTTAGACGTGTAGCAGTCGCATCCTTAGCATCTGTTGGGTAGCCCATCATCTTAAGGATGGTGTTCGATGCTTTAGGAGCGCACAAATCCTCCTCCAAAGCCATAATCTCAGAGTATGCAGTGGTAAAGTCGGCATTGTCTGAAGATACCTTTACTACCAACGACTTGATAGCTGCCTTAGCTGTTACATCAAGGTTAATACTTGATGTGAAGTTGCCCTCAGCGTCGAACATATCATCAGTAAGCTCGAAAGGCTGAGCAAGGTCGTGACCCTCCCATACGATTACAGGAGCATCGGTATCATCTGGAATAACCTCCTCCATAAGCGATGCAGAGGTGTCGAAGGTAACCTCCTCATCATATGTCCAGGTGTCGCAAACGATACCAATTGTAGCGGTACCATCGGCAGCATGCTGAACAACAACGTTGATCTTACGCCACTGAGCAGCCTTGACACCCTTGATCTCGTTGGTCATGGTGATATCCTTGGTCTCGCCCTTATAGCGACAGTTGAATGTAAGCTTAAGAGTATTATCCGCAGCCACAGGAGCGAAATAGCCTGCACGTGTCTCAGTGAAAGCATACTCCAAACCGCTCTCAGCCAACTCTACAGTCATCTTTGTATAGTCGCCATCGAGCTGCTCAGCGAGGTCTGCAGAGTAAGCTACAGTAACCTTGATATTGGCAAGCTTACAAACCAAGTCCTTGACCTCAGTTGTCTGCTTGCGAGTGATGATAACCTCCTTCTGGCCAGCATAAACAGGAGTCTCCCATGCAGCACCCTCCATAGTTGCTGACGACATTGCGATAGTGTAAACACCGCCCTCCAAAGCGATAGGCTCCTGTGGGCGCTCGCCATACTTGAACGATGTCATCGTGTCACCTGCCTTGTTGGTGATTACTACATCAAAACTATTGATATCCACACCCTCAGCACGTGTTGATGCTGGAGTAGAGATATTCTCGGTATCCTCCAATACCGAAGCCTCCATGCCACCTACGATTAGGTAGCCCACGTTATCCTTTGCTGAATCGCTTGGGTCGATGTAGCTCACCTTATCCTTATTACAAGCTCCAAGAGCGAGTATTGCGGTGAGGGCTACGCCCATCATTTTTACTACTGATTTCATATCTTTAATCTCCTATTATTTTGCGTTATCGTTAAGCTCCTGCTCAATATCAATCGACTCCACGAGTGTATCGTTGAGAGTGATTGTAAGCTGAGCGCTGCCAGCGTTCTCCACATCGAGCTTTACGGTGTAGAGGGTCTGTGCCTTAGCCTCAGTACAGTTGTACTCAGGGAGTGTAACTGTAGTACCCACAGCACCCGACTGGTTAGGCTGCTTTACGGCAGTACCCGATACTGTGAATGACTCAGGTGCGATGAACAAAGGCTCGGCCTGCTCAGTCACATCAAACTCGCTTCCTGCTGCAGTTGTAAGCTTTAGAGCGTGGCCACCAGGGAAGTAAGCCTTGAAATTATCCGTTACCTCAACCTTAACCAAGGCGTTAGCTATAGTTGCCGTAACCTCAACCTCGGTGTTCTTACGAGGCTCAACCGAAAACTCAGCGCTACCTACGAATGTAGCCTTGTCGTAACCCTCCTCAGTGATGTCACCAGCAGCTACAGTAGCCATATAAGTGCCATTGTGCAGGTAGTTATCGCCAAGATTGAACTCTGCAATGGTTGCATAGCCAGCAGTGTAAGTGTGGCTTACGCCATCAATCTTAAGCGAGAAATCCTCAGCTGCTGGGGTGGTGCAGCTAACATTGGCACGTGTATCATCAACCTCTGTGATAGTCACACAGCTGATAGATACCTGTCCTTCACCCTTCTCATCACCCTTTGCTGACTCCTTCGAACAAGCCGAAAGCATCACTGCAAAGAGCGAAGCGATTGTAAAAAACTTTCTCATAAGTTGTTGATTTAAGTTAATTTGTATTTATCTTGTATTATTTTACTATCTGTACTTTCACATTATCGATATAGATCCACTGATAACCATTGCCGATAAACGTAGTACCCAAGCTACCAATATGCCATGATAGACGGTGCGACGACGTACAAACATCAATATTATATGACATCGACAACGTTAGAGCCGAAGCAGAGCCTGAGGTGGGGATATTAGGCACATCAACAGCTCCATCAATACCCGAGAATGCTGCGTTGTTGTTAAACTGCGTAGCATAACCATCGAGAATACCCTGAGTCGTTGTATAACCAGCTTTCGCAACGGCATAAGCCCAGCTACCACCTGAGCGACTACCGCCATAGTCGAACGTAACCTTTACCTTAACATCCTTATCTGGCTTGATTGCCGACAATGCAGGAGATTC
>JAZNQJ010000114.1:0-8343 GCA_045590115.1 Alistipes sp.
CCATCTTAATTGTCTTATTGGTCTTAAAGGCCCCCCCCCTCTCTAATGTGCGTTACTTAATCTTGATATCCTCGCACATGTCGAGACACTTCTCGATGATGATTTCGGCGGTCTCATCGATGGTGTCGTTGTCTACGGTAATCTTATTCTGAATGGCGTAGTTCTCGATGTTACGCTTGACGTTCTTGTGCATATATGCCGAGTACTTGCTGATAAACTTGTCCACGTGGCGGTTGTAGCGCTCAGGCTCGCGACTGTTGTAATGCTCACGCTCACGATTGCAATACTCCTCAGTGCGGGCAACCCACCTTGCTTCAACACCTCGGAAGCGGCTATCAACGACAAGAATCTCGTTCTCCTCGCTATTGCTACTGCGGATGATGGCTATTGCGCTGATGATGACCACTATAACGGCGATGGCCGTAAGACCAATTACGCCCCAGCGACGTGCCACAGGGATAGCATCGTGGTCATCGGCAGGGGTGATGTCACGTGCTGTGCAGAAGTCGCTCCACCCCGTAAAACCAACATAGCGGGCTAACGATGACAGCACAATAGGACGTGGGGTAGTGTAGTTGCTATCAACGAGGAAGAGCTGCTCAAGAGCCTCCACGTCGACGCTTACGCCCACAACCTCACCAACGGCGTTCGACAGTGCGGCGCAGTCTTCCGAGCTGGCGATGCTTCGGCCAAACTCTGCCGAAACCATCTCCTTGAGGCGTTCTATGTATTGCTCTTGTGTTGTCATAGGGCCACAAAGTTAAGCAAAAAAAATGTAAAAACCTAATTTTAAGTTATTTTACAGTATTTAGCTATGGCTACAGACCCGTTATTCGCTTTATCTCGTTGAGCTTATTTAGTGCCTCGAGAGGTGTTAGCGAGTTAATGTCTAAGCCCTTTATCTGGTCTCGTATTGCCACAAGTACAGGGTCGTCGAGCTGGAACATCGACAGCTGTATACTCTCCTTGGTGGCAGCTGCCGACTCGGCAACACCTGTGCGCTTGCCACGCTGCTTAATGCCTCCTGAGGGTACTATCTCGCCCGCGCCATACACCTTCTCAAGGTTGCTAAGTATGGCCTCGGCACGCTCCACAACCTCACGTGGCATTCCCGACATGCGGGCAACATGGATACCGAAGGAGTGTTCCGTACCGCCACGCACCAGCTTACGCAAGAATACGATATTTTTGTCTATCTCCTTGACTGTTACGTGGTAGTTCTTCACACGTGGTAGCATGTTTTCAAGCTCGTTAAGCTCGTGGTAGTGTGTGGCAAAGAGCGTCTTGGCAGCACCATGACCATTGTTGTGTAGGTATTCGACCATCGCCCACGCAATAGATATACCATCATAGGTGCTTGTGCCACGACCAATCTCATCGAGCAGAACGAGGCTGCGGGGTGAAATATTGTTCAGGATGCTTGCCGACTCCAACATCTCGACCATGAACGTAGACTCGCCTTCGGAGAGGTTATCTGAAGCGCCCACACGTGTAAATATCTTATCCACAACGCCTATGCGTGCCTGGCGTGCTGGCACAAACGAGCCTATCTGCGCCATAAGCACGATGAGCGCTGTCTGGCGCAGGAGTGCCGACTTACCCGACATGTTAGGGCCTGTGATTACGATGATCTGCTCATCCTCGTTGTCGAGCTTCACGTCGTTGGGGATATACTCCTCGCCAATGGGCATGAGTGTCTCGATGACGGGGTGGCGGCCATCCTTGATATCTATGACAGTGCTGTCGTCAACTATTGGTCGCACATATCCTCGCTCACGAGCAATCTGGGCAAATGACTGCAGACAGTCGATGCGTGCAACAATCTGAGCATCACGCTGCAACGTAGCGAGATATTGGCTGATGAATGCTACTATGGCGTTGTATATCTCGGCCTCGATTTGGAGTATTCGCTCCTCGGCACCCATGATTTTTGACTCATACTCCTTAAGCTCCTCGGTGATATATCGCTCGGCACCCGTAAGTGTCTGCTTGCGTATCCATGTCTCGGGGACTTTGTCTTTGTGGGTGTTGCGCACCTCGATGTAGTAGCCAAAGACATTGTTGTATGCCACCTTGAGCGATGGTATGCCTGTAGCCTCGCTCTCACGCTGCTGCAACGATTGCAGGTAGTCCTTGCCATGTAGAGCTATGCGGCGTAGGTCGTCAAGCTCGGCAGATACACCCGAGGCGATGATGCCGCCCTTCTGTATCTGGTTGTTCTCAGGGTCGGGGTATATCTCGGTCTCAAGACGCTCACGCACCTGAAGCAGCGGGTCGAGCCTTTCGGCGATGGTGTGCAGTGGCTCGTAGTCTGTAGACTCCATCAAGGCACGTAGCAGCTCTATGGCCGCAAGCGAGTGCTTTAGTTGTACAAGCTCTCGGGGTGTAACCCTCTGTGCGGCAATACGTGAGGCTATGCGCTCAAGGTCGCCGATAAGGGCTATCTGCTCACGCATGGCGTCGCCAAACTCCTGGTCGGTGAGTATCTTCTCAACGATGTTTTGGCGTAGGCGTATCTTCTCGATATCCATAAGGGGCATTGCCACCCAGCGCTTGAGCTGTCTGCCACCCATAGGTGTGCGTGTGCGGTCGAGGATATCCACAAGGCTACACTTTGCTATCGAGCCTGACGATGCAAATAGCTCAAGGTTGCGTATTGTGAACTTATCAATCCACACGTAGTCCTCACGGTCGATGCGCTGTATTGAGCGTATGTGTGCTGTCTGGTGATGCTCCGTAAACTCGAGGTAGTAGAGTATGGCACCTGCCGCAGAGATACCCTCCGACATGCGGTCTATGCCGAAGCCCTTGAGGTTCTGCACGCCGAGCTGCTTGCATAGCTTATCACGATTTACCGACTCGGCAAATACCCACTCATCGAGGCGATAGGTGTAGTGCTTGGTGCCAAAGGCGTCGGCAAACTGCTCCTCACGACCACGCTGGTAGACAATCTCCTTGGGTTGGAGGTTGGATATTAGCTTGTCGATGTATGTGTTGTTGCCCTCGGCGATGTAGAACTCGCCTGTCGATAGGTCGAGGAAGGCTACTCCTGTTGTTGTCTTGCCGAAGTATACCGATGCGAGGAAGGTGTTCTCCTTGCCTGCTATGAGGTTTTCGCCCATGACAACGCCGGGTGTCACCATCTCTATTACGCCACGCTTCACAAGCTTCTTCGTTAGCTTGGGGTCTTCGAGCTGCTCGCATATTGCCACACGCGCGCCAGCACGCACCAACTTGGGCATATAGGTGTGGAGAGCGTGGTAGGGAAAACCAGCTAATTCGACGTACGATGCTGAGCCATTGGCTCGGCGTGTTAGCGTGATGCCGAGTATGCCACTCGCCTTTATAGCATCCTCGCCAAAGGTCTCGTAGAAGTCGCCGACACGAAATAGCAGTATTGCGTCGGGGTGTACGGCCTTAATCTCGTAGTACTGCTTCATCAGCGGTGTCTCTACATATCGCTTTTCGGCCTTAGGCTCTACGGCTGTGGCCTCATTATCTTTGCTCTGTCGTGGGCACATAGTATACATATATATAACCTTGCAAAGGTATAAAATCGAATTGAAAATTCAAAATTCAGTTATTAGTTTTTCGGACGGGTTGCTATGGGCTTTATGGGTTACTATGTATATAATTATATATTGACTCATGTTAACCCATATTATCACATATTAACCACCCAAACTCTCCCCATTTTGCGTTTTGAGATTTTTTTGCTAAATTTGTGTTGTGCAGCTAATGCATAGAATAGATGTAAAACGATTATAACGAACAGATTATGAAGAGATTATTTTTGCTTGCTGTGTTGCTCCTAACATTTGGTGGCCTTTCGGCGCAGGGTGTTGCGGAGCTTGAGGCACGTGCCGCTAAGGGCGACGTAGAGGCTCAGGTGGCATTGGGCGACTACTATTTTGAGGGCGAGAATACTGACTTTGCAAAGGCTGCAGAGTGGTATATGAAGGCTGCCGAGCAGAACGACCCCAAGGGGCAATATGGCTTAGCATACTGCTACTTTTTAGGTGCTGGCATTAAGCCCGACTTGGATGAGGCATTGGTATGGTTTAAAAGGTCGGCAGAGCAGGGTAACGTTCAAGCGCACAGCTACTTAGGATTTATGTATCTGCGAGGCATAGGTGTGATGAGCGATTATGACGTTGCTGTACGCCACCTTGTGCCTGCTGCCGAGGCGGGAGATGCGGAGGCGCAGTATAGCTTAGCACTCTGCTACTTTAATGGCTTGGGCGTGGAGCGTAGCGACGAGGAGGCCATGAGGTGGGTAACCTTAGCCGCTGAGGGTGGCCACGCTGAGGCAAAGAAGATAGCCGAGTAGAGCCTCTACTTATCGAAAAAGCGCTCGTCGAAGTTGACCAAGTAGACACGCTCAGTAGCACGTGTTATGGCGGTGTACAGCCATCGCAGCATATCTCGTGTCATAGGCTCATCGCCAAATAGGCACCTATCCACAAATACGGCACTCCACTGACCGCCCTGCGACTTATGACACGTTACGGCATAGGCAAACTTAATCTGCAGGGCGTTGAAGTGTTCGTTCTCACGTATCGCCCTAAACCTCTTGGACTTAGCGGTAATATCGGCATAGTCCTTCTCTATCTCGAAGAATAGCTCTCGGCTCTGCTCACGAGTAAGCGATGGTGACTCCGAGCTAATGGTGTCGAGCATGATTTTTACCTCCATCTCATAGCCATCGTAGTCAGGAAACTCGATTGTGGCGTTGGCAAAGCGGAAGCCGTAAAGCTCCTCGAAACGGCGTAGACGGCGTAGTCGTACCACATCGCCATTGGCGATAAAGGCCATAGGCGACTCCTTATCCTGCTCGGCATAGTGGTAGTTGTTCTTAACGACCATGAGCATATCGCCACTTTCGATCTCCTCCTCAGCCGAGAGGTTATGGCGACGTATGCCCTCGTTATAGCGGTTGGCACGCTTGTTTGAGCGTGTAATCACTATTGTCTCATCACGACCATACCTGTCGTAGCAATCCTGAAGCTCCTCGATAAGCTCGCCACCCTGCACCGAACGGAAATCGGGAAACGACATATCAAACATAGGCACCTCGTGGATATGATTCTCGAGCATGCAGCGTAGCATCGTGGCGTTGAAGAGTATTCCAGAGTCTTGGCTCTGGCGCACCACCTCATCCATGGTGGCATACTCCACGCCGCCATACGAGGCAACCGTAGCGGGGTCGAGTGCCGGGCTGTAGTCATCGCCAACAGGGGGTAGCTGGGCATCATCGCCAACGAGCAACAGTCGGCAACGCTTGCCTGTACGTACATACTGCACAAGGTCATCAAGGAGGTTTCCCGAGCCGAAGGTAGCACCCTCGCTCGAGGATGCTGAGAGCATAGAGGCCTCGTCGACAATAAACACCGCATCATGCTCACGATTGTAGTCCAGCGCAAAGCGTGATTCATAATCAGCAAGGCTACGCTCGCGATAAATCTTTTTATGTATGGTATACGCTGCCTCGCCAGAGTAGCGGGCAAGTACCTTGGCGGCACGTCCCGTAGGCGCGAGAAGTATAGGCTTGATGCCCAATACTTTAAGTGCTGATACTAAGGCTGCAAGAATTGTTGTCTTACCAGTACCGGCATATCCGTTGAGCAGAAAAATGCGCTCAAAATCCTCGCCGGCGAGCCACGCAGATAACTTTTCTATAATTTTTTTTTGGTTATTTGTTGCGTCAACCGATAATTTTGCGTAAATTTGATGCGAAATATGGGTGTTAAGCATAGCGTAGCCCTACATTTAATTGTTAAACGACGATACAAACTTAATAACAAATAATTAAAATGAAAAGAGTATTTCAACTTTTATTGCTCGTAGCTATCGGTGGCCTCTGCTATTGGGTCTATGATATGATTGCAGTTAATGTGAAGGCTGAGGAGCAGATCAAGGAGCGTGAGACAATCGTGGTAGAGAAGGCTAAGGTGCTTCGTGAGCTTATGCAGGCTTACAAGGACTCTCGCCCTGACAAGAAGTATACCACAAATTGGGACACCATTATCGAGTTCGCTAAGAATGGTGTAATCATCGAGAAGAGCGAGATCTACGATGAGAACAACCTCGACAACAAACCTAAGCTCGACTCTATCCGCAAGGCTAACCCAAAGTGGAAGAACCAGAAAATCGATTCAGTATCTGTACGTAAGACTATCCTCGTAGGTTACAGCGATGAGGATATCGAGGAGTTGCGCTACATCCCATTCTCAAACAAGAAGGAGTTCCAGCTCGATACTGTTACTTACGTTATGGGTACCTACAAGTCGCACTTGCTGCGTTGCCACGCACCTTACGTAACATTCCTTAACACTGATGAGTACAACCAGCAGTTCTGGAATATGCTTGAGACAAAGTTCGACCTCTTTATCGCTAACTCTGAGGCAAGCGACCAGATGAAGAAGATGAAGGCTGACGGTCTTAAGGCTGCTATCCAGAAGGTTGATGATAAGATGAACCCTGGTAAGAAGGTTGCTAAGTACTCTATCGGTAGCGTAGTGCCAATCCCAATGGATATCGAGTTCTTCGGCGTTACTTTCGGTAGCCTTGAGGAGAACTCTGACAAGGGTAGCTGGGAGGATGGTCGTCTTGAGTAACGATATGAGTTTCACTATTCATGATAAAGTGTCCATCCGCCTAATGTCGGGTGGACACTCTTTTTCTCGTGAGGCTGTAGATGAGCTTGCTGCAGGCCTCAAGGGTGCTGCTGTGGTGGAGATTGTCACGCCACGTGTTACGCTTGTGCCTACAACAATGTTTCACGAGGAGGAGCTTGAGAACTATCTACATATGGTGGGACATGGCCATAAGCCTTCGGAGGTTGTCGTGGTAAGCCCTGAGGTAGATGATAGGGTAGCTGTACTTGCCGTAGACAAGGAGTGCTATGACTACCTACGTGCGAAGTTCGGCGAGAAACTCTACTTTGTATCCCCACTAATCCTTAGCCGAGTACCTAAGGAGGGCGCTATCATTGAGCTTGCGGGTGATGTTATGTATGTGCGCATCTTCAACGGAGGTATGATCTTTGGCGAGGCTTTGGAGCTATCTACCGATGGCGATATGCTCTATTGGCTGGAGTCGATAGACACCGTATACCATATATATAACATGCGCACGCGCGTGAAGGGCGATATCGCTCGCTTTACGAAGTGTTGCAACGATCTATTTACAAATCTCGAATGCGAATAATCAGCGGAAAATATCGTGGCCGTACGATCACGCCACCACGTAACCTTAGGGCTCGCCCAACCACCGACTTTGCCAAGGAGAACCTATTTAATGTGCTTGGCAACCTCGTGGATTTTGAGGATATCGATGTGCTTGATCTCTTCTCGGGTACAGGCTCCATAAGCTATGAGTTCGCCTCACGAGATGTGCGTAGTGTCACGTCTGTGGAGGTCAATAGCGTGCATCATAACTTTATCCGCCAGACTGCACGTGAGCTAAAGTTTGAGAATTTCTATGCCGTAAAGGCCAATGTCTTCCTATATCTTAAGAGTTGTACCAAGCAGTTCGACCTGATATTTTCCGATGCACCTTACGACCTTGAGGGAAGCGAGGAGGTCATACGCCTTGTTTTTGAGCGAGAGCTGTTGCGTGAGGATGGAATTCTTGTTTTTGAACATTCCAAAGACAAAGATTTCTCGGAGCATGAAAAGTTCTGGCAGCTAAGAAGTTACGGTAGTGTGCAGTTCTCGATGTTTAAAAAATAGCATTTTTTTTGAAAAAAAATTGCGAAAATATTTGCAGGTTTAAAAATTTGTAGTACCTTTGCATCGCAATCGAAAGGAAACAGGTTGCAAGTTCTTAAAATGGTGCGTTAGTTCAGCTGGTTAGAATACGTGCCTGTCACGCACGGGGTCAGGGGTTCGAGTCCCCTACGCACCGCCAATTTAAGACAACAAAGCCACTCAACTGAGTGGCTTTTGTTTTTGTGCATTCGGTTCTATGAGCAAATTTACTCGCAACTAAACACAACTGAGGCTGACCATAAGCCATTACAGACTTTTTAGTCACCTCCTTTTGAGATTGAGACAATTAAGACAATTAAGATAATTAAGACGGTTGCGGACAATGTGTGATGTTCGACCTCGTAATGGTCCTAATGGTCTTAATAGTCCCAATGCACCTTATGCTCACAATGATATAAACCCCTAATGTCTTATTGCCACAATTAGTCCAAAGATATGGCATAAAAAAAAGAGCTGACACTAATTGCATCAGCCCCGAAGTATGAAGTTTTAAGTCTCTTGCGTTGTTGAGTCTTCTGCCTATAGAGTAGCTTCTCCTTTTGGAATATGTCCACCCCCAAGTCGGAGGCCA
>JAZNQJ010000115.1:0-4565 GCA_045590115.1 Alistipes sp.
CGACATGGCTACGATCCGACTTTGTGGAGCCAGGTCAGAATGCCGACTCATTCGTGGTATACGGTCGTGGTGTGCTACACCTCTCGGTGCTTATCGAGACTATGCGTCGTGAGGGCTACGAGCTACAGGTAGGCCAGCCAAAGGTAATTACCAAGACTATCGACGGCGTTAAGTGCGAGCCTGTGGAGGAGATGACCGTAGACTGCCCTGATGAGTGTTCAGGAACTGTCATCGAGCTTACTACACGTCGCAAGGGTCAGCTTGTAAACATGGAGTCGTCAAACGAGCGTACACGCCTTGAGTTTATCATCCCATCACGAGGCATCATAGGTCTACGCTCAACGATGATTACCGCAACTGCAGGCGAGGCTATCATGACACACCGTCTTAAGGACTTTGAGCCATGGATGGGCGATATTGACAACCGCTCGGTAGGCGCAATCATCGCCTCGGAGACAGGTACAGCATATGCCTACTCTATCGACAAGCTCCAGGATCGTGGTAAGTTCTTCATCTCACCTATGGAGCAGGTATACTGTGGCCAGGTTATCGGCGAGCATACACGCTCTAACGACATCACCGTAAACGTGACTAAGGCCAAGCAGCTTACCAATATGCGTGCATCAGGCTCAGACGAAAAGACCTCGATAGCACCTCCCGTAATCTTCTCGTTGGAGGAGGCTTTGGAGTATATCCGTGAGGATGAGTATGTTGAGGTAACGCCAAAGTCGATACGTCTGCGCAAGATTCTACTCTCAGAAGTTGACCGCAAGCGTGCATCAAAGGAGTAAAAACCTAAAATAATTATAACCTAAAACACTTCACACTATGGACAAGAAAATTGGTATTGCGTGCGACCATGCAGCATATGAGCTTAAGGAGTTTCTCGTGGGCTATCTCGCATCTAAGGGCTTCGAGGTTAAGGACTTCGGATGCTACTCTGAGGAGTCGGTAGACTATCCTGACTTTGCTCACCCATTGGCTGAGGCCATCGAGAGTGGCGAGCTACAGCGTGGTATCGGTCTATGTGGCTCTGGCGAGGGTATATCAATGACTCTTAATAAGCACCAGGCTATTCGTGCAGCTCTCTGCTGGATTCCTGAGATTGCTAAGCTATCACGCCAGCACAACAACTCTAACGTATTGTGCATGCCAGCACGCTTTATCTCTAACGATGAGGCATTGGAGATGCTTAACATATGGCTTGAGACAGAGTACGAGGGTGGCCGCCACCAGCGTCGTCTCGACAAGATGCCTATTGCAAAGTAACACACGCTTTTAGAGCCAAATACCGAGAGTGCCAACGAGTATTCTCGGTATTTTTTTGTTATAATGCTTAAGTGCTATTGCATCGTTAGCATTTTTGGCTTATCTTTGCGCCAAAGTTAGGAAAAATCAAACAACTTAATACTACCATGAGAAGACTATTTTCTATCGCAGCAATTGCACTTGCACTATTGTTTGCATCATGTGCAGAAGAGATTACCAACTTCCGTCCTTTGGACTATCTCACCATCTCCAACCCAAACAATATTATTGGCAAGGAGGGTGGTGATGTAGAGATTAAGTACTCCATTGCTGAGGGTTCACAGACCAATGTTATTACCATTGCGTCATGTGATGCTGATTGGGTAAACTCATTTGACACAACACAGCCAGGTGTTGTTGTAGCAAATGTTGCACGCAACGATAGTGGCACTGATCGTTCAGCAACTATCGTAATAAGCCTTGGCGCCGAGTCTGAGACAGTATATATCGTACAGACCACTACAAGCAATGGCGGTGGTGGCAACAACGACGGCGAGCAGGTGACATTCACGGCATTGTGTCTTGATGGCTACTACTACGGCCAGAAGTATGGTGAGGGCGCTGACCGCTACGCCTTCTTCCTCTCAGACCAGGGTCTTAACAATGCCGGTCAGGCATATACCAACGGCACATACTACTACATTGATGCCTTTGCGCCTGTAACGGGCAGCACCACCCTACCTAATGGTATCTACCGCTTCGACAGCAAGAACACAGGTGCGCCTAACACCATCAATAGCGAGAATAGCCAGCTTATCCTCACAGGCGAGAGCGTGGAGGATACCCAGATTAAGTATCTCGATAATGCCACAATGATGGTATCGGACAATAAGATTGTACTTGAGGTAGTCATCGACGGCACAACTCACAAGGTAACATACACCGGTGGTCTTGAGCTTGAGGATGCTACTGAGGAGAATGGCGGTGGTGGCAACGATGACCCTACTGGTGGACAGGACAAGGATGCACAGAGTACACTTACCGACGACCACAACGTAACATTCAACGGTGAGCATCGTGTAAAGTGGGTATACGAGGGCGACTATTGGCAGACAGGCTACTCTAACTACACAATCATGATGATGAACAAGGCTAACGGCTACGTATTTGGCGATACCCTACAGCTCGACATCGTTACAGACAACACATCGAAGGATGGCGACTTCTACGGCACATATAAGTGTTCGTACACACCAGCCAAGAATGTACTTGTAGCAGGCTTTACAAACAATTATGCACAGGCTGTAGGCACATGGCTCTTCGACTATCTAAATGGCGGCGCATCGTACAACGGCTATGCAATGATTGTCGACGGCGAGCTTACAATCTCAGACGCTGGCAATGGCAACTCAACAATCGTGCTTAATGCATCAGACTGCCACGGTAACAAGATTACTTGCAACTGGACAGGCGTAATTGAGGAGGACTAACCCAACTTTACTATATATAATATTGAAAGGGACTACTCAACAGGTAGTCCCTTTGCTTTTCTATTTTGACAAAAAATGAGCATGTTTCTTTGGACATTGAGAAAAACGTTGTATCTTTGATAATGGATTGAACCCATCCTGAAAAAAAATTTACTAAACCATGAAACGTGTTTTATTATTTTGCTGTATGATAGCTTTGGCATTGGTTTCGTGCGACAAGAGTAGCAGCGTAAGCCATGAGCAAAGCCTAAAGGAGTATCAGCATGTGAAGGTTGCTGGCAAGGGCAAAAGCGCCCACATTGTTCAGCTTAACGAGTTAGGCCAGCAGGGCTGGGAGGTTGTCGGCATTGAGACCGACGTAACGAGCAACCTGGCAGGCAATGGCATAGATGTCGGCACTACGAGCATCATCTGTCTATTTAAACGTGAGTGCGTTGCTAACCCAGCAATAAACCCTGGCGACCGCACAACGTGGGAGTACACCTATGTGCAGCTTGCGGGCAAGAACCTCAAGAAGAAGGGCGATGCGCTCAACGTGTTAGGTCTACAAGGCTGGGAGCTGGTGGCAACATATACCGAGATTGGTCCCGTACGCAACTACCGCTGGGACATAAACCGCATTGCAACAGCATCTATCAACTACACCCTAAGCCGTGATATCGACCCTGCAAAGAGCGTAGAGCAGGCCAACCCTACCACTGTAACAAAGCAGGTAGAGTATAAGGTCATCCAAGTGCCTATCGAGAAGAGCGAAGAGTCCCACTCTCAGCTACTCAACGCCGAGGGCATGGAGCGCTGGGAGCTTGTAAGCTCATTTACCGAAGTGGGCGAAGTAGGCGTAAGACGTGTAGGCTGGCGAGCAGGATTTGTTGGCACATACTCGGTAAGCTACATCCTAAAGCGTAACTTGATAGCAGCGCAACATTAATGAATAGTAAAATAATAATGTAATATAGAGTAACGATGAAAAAGATAACAATACTACTTAGCATTATAGCCCTTGCGTTTGTATCATGCAACAACGCCGAGGAGCAGGCTTCACAGCAGAATACAACCAGCAACTGCGCTTGGGAGTACAAGGTCATAAAGCTCTCAGGAAAGGAGTTAGCAACACAGACTGAGGCAATCAACCAGCTTAGTCGTGAGGGCTGGGAGATGGTAGATACCTTCTCACAGATTGGCACATCAATCACATCGAGGGGCTATAGCGAATATATCAACGTGCAGACCGTAGCCGTAAGTTACGTATTCAAACGCCCCGCAACAGGCAATCATGCTTCACAAATGCCAGCTACAAAGTAGTAACATACTGAAAAAGCAGTGTGTTTTCAGGCAGAGAGCAGAGAGCAAAGAGACCATAAAGAGCGAAGAGTGCATATCGAACCAAAATAATAAAATGTAGGGACTGACCTCATACTATTGAAGTCAGTCCCTTTGCTACTCACTCTATTCGCTCTTTTGAATTTTTACTCCATCTCTCCATAATATACACCGTGCCATACTTGGTAGTCCTCTTCGGCCAGCAAATCAAAAGTGATCTCCATATAGTTATCATCCATTTCGACGATGGTCATCTTGCCTCCCTTAATCGCTTTCACGCCATCTTCTGCAGTTATGAAACTAACCGTAGCCTTATCGACATAAGCACCCTGTGCCTCAGTAGCATCTACGATATAATAGACACCTTCAGCAAGCTCATCGGCACACAGGTCTAAGGAAAGCTCGTTTCTACCGCCAAATTCAAAATGGTAGCGACCACTCTTTACCTCGGTAATCGTAGCACTCTGCAAACCAAACCTATGATCGAAATTCATGTTTGGCACAAAG
>JAZNQJ010000116.1:0-4806 GCA_045590115.1 Alistipes sp.
CCAAGTACTACCCATCGGTGGCATTTTTGCCGAGCGTTGTATCTACCACTTTCTATCAAGAAATTGTGTCGGGGCTGGTTAAGGAACTTAGGGATTATCCTTAATCTCCTTAAATTCTCTAATCTCCCTAATCTCCCTGCTCGCGCCCATAAACAAAAAAACACCCGCCCACGAGAGTGGACGGGTGTTGTGCGTTATGCGCTGCGATTACTTTGTAACAGCCTCCAAGCGCTTCATCATGATGAACATGAACAGAGCTGAGAGCAAGCACAATGTAATAAATACTGTCCATACCGACCACAATGGAAGACCTGCCCAGAGGAAGCCACCAACAGCAACAAGCATGTTACCGATAGCAGTAGCCACGAACCAGCCACCCATCATCAAGCCCTTGAGCTTTGGAGGTGCAACCTTCGATACGAATGAGATACCCATTGGCGAGAGAAGCAACTCAGCAAAAGTGAGGATAAGGTAGGTGAAGATCAATCAATATGGCGATGTGCGAGTCTCCTCCTTAGTCTCAGCCTTGATAGCCTCGATAGCCTTCTGAGCATCAGCAACCTTAGTATCCTCTGCTGGAGTCTCAGCAGTAGCCTCAGCTGCCACAGTCTCAGCAGTAGCCTCAGTAGCTGCCTCTGTCTCGGCCTCAGCAATAGCTGTATCCTCAGCTACGCTTGCGCCAGCAAGGATAGTCATCTTAGCGTCAAATACCTGTGTAAAGATAGCCTTGTTCTCCTCAGTAAGCTTACCCTCGAAGTCGCTCTTCTCCTTCTCTGCAGCCTTCAATGCCTCAGCGTCGTTAGCAGCATTGTAAACCTTCTCAGCGATAGCCTCACCCTTGTTTACTGCGATAGCGCGTGCCTGATCGTTAGGGGTGTTAAGGCCGTTAGAGCCTACTGCCATGATAGCGAAGCCGATAGCGGCAACCAACATACCGTATGCAATCTTACGTGGTGCTGATGGCTCCTTGCCCTTCTTTGCCAATGCACCGAAGATAGCCATTGACACAGGGGTCAAAGCAACAACATAGAATGGGTTAAACTGCTGGAAGATAGGTGCTGACACTGCAATCTCTGCACCCTCAACGCCCATAGAGCGGTAAACGAGGAATGCGAGGATTGCCGATGCGAGAACGCCCGAAAGGAGCTTGCCCTTAGCTGACTCGCTCTGGAAGATTGAGAATGCAGCATACACAGCAACGATAACGAGTGCAAGGTTCCAAACATCGAACAACATGGTGTCGAAGCCAAGAGCATTTGTTGCAGTAAACTCGTCAGCGAAGTATGTGAGTGTAAGGCCGTTCTGGTGGAAGGCCATCCAGAAGAAGATAACTACGGCAAACACGAGGCACAAAGCCACGATACGCTGCTTGGTCTGCTCTGGAGTGAGGTTATCCTCAACCTGTGCAGTCTCGCCCTTCTTCTTGCCACCCTCAACATGACGGAAAGTAAAGCGGAATACGTAGTAGATAAGGATTGAGAGAATCAACGCTGCACATGCTACGGCAAATGCGAAGTGGTAAGCGTCGTTTGATGCATATCCGAGGCTGTTCTGCGCCCAATTCTTGATGCCTACAGCGGTTGTAGGTGCGAACAACGAACCTACGTTGATAGCCATGTAGAAGAGTGAGAAGCCAGAGTCACGCTTATCAGCATACTTAGGATCGTCGTAGAGGTTACCAACCATAACCTGGAGGTTACCCTTGAACAGACCTGTACCAAGGCTGATAAGAAGAAGAGCTGCCATCATCGCAATCATAGCGATAGTATCGCCACCAAGAGGGAATGATAGGAGCATGTAACCAGCAAACATTACGCTGATACCGATGGTTACCATACGGCCGAAACCGAACTTGTCGGCCAACATACCACCAACCAATGGCATGAAGTATACCAAGCCGAGGAATGTTGAGTAGATAGCTCCTGCTGTACCTGCCTCAAGACCGAAGTTCTCGCGGAGGAATAGCGCAAAAACAGCCAACATTGTGTAGTAGCCAAATCTCTCGCCGGTGTTTGCAAGAGCTAAGGCATAAAGACCTTTAGGATGTCCCTTGAACATAATTGTTAGTTTTAGTTAATATTTATATTTAATTTATCGTTGTTTTGTCTTGTTACAAAAATAACACAAAATCAGGGTGCGAAGGTACAAAACAAAAATCAAATAACAAAACGCAGTAACCACTTTATATTGTGTATTGAACTAAATAAATTAGGCTGAGAGGAAATAACCTCCCAGCCTAAAGCCTGTAGCACCGAGTGCTACGATATGTAACGTGGTGGTTATGCGTTGGTTACACGCTCCAACCACTTAACCATGCCAAGCATGATACTCATAGATACAAGACATAACGAGAGGAATTCTGTCCAGCAGATCCAGATAGGTGCTGCGTTGTAGATGAGTGGACCAATCCAGAGTAGGAGGTTACCTACTGCTGTAGCGCCGAGCCACAAGCCCTGGCACAAGCCCAACATATGCTTTGGAGCTACCTTCGATACGAACGATAGACCAAGTGGCGAGATAAACAACTCAGCAACAGTGAGGAAGAAGTAGAGTACGAAGAGTACCCATGGACCAGAAAGCTCAACACCCTCGGCACGTGCCTCAGTAGCTGATGGATAACCCATGATGTAAGAGTAGATAGCCAAGAATACATATGCTGTACCTGCGATAGCCATGCCGATAGCAATCTTACGAGGTGTAGAGATATACTTGCCACGACGGCCAAGAGCGCCAAATACCCACATCACAATAGGGGTAAGAACGATAACGTAGAATGGGTTGAGAGCCTGCCATACCTCAGGAGCCACGCTGTCAGACTTCACAAAGTCACGAGCGAACATTGAGAGTGATGTACCATTCTGGTGGAATGCAAACCAGAAGAAGATTGCGATAGCAAGCACTGCAAATAGAGCGTACATACGCTGCTTAATCTCGGTAGCTGCTGCCTTACGCTCCTCAGGAGTATAATCTACAGATACGGCTGCAGCCTTCTTTGCAGGTGTTGGGAAACGCTTGCGTGTAGCGATGAAGATAGTAAGTGAGATGAGCATAGCTGCAACAGAGGCGATGAACGAGTAGTGGATACCCTCGTTGAATACCTGGAGGTAGTCGCCACAGAATGTTGCGATGTCGCCGCCCTCAGCTACGAAGCCTGACTCTGAGGCGAGCTTTGTGAGCTGCTCAGTAACGTTGCCGCTCTCCTGGAATTGGTGGCAGAGTGCTGGGAGCTGTGCGTTGTAGATCATGTCGTGAGCCTTCAACCACCACTCTCTGAGCAATGGAGCCACGAAAGGAGCGATAACGCCACCGATGTTGATGAATACGTAGAAGATCTGGAAACCTGAGTCACGCTTATCCTTAGCGGCCTTCAAAGCCTCTTCGCCCTGCTTAGCTGCCTCAGCCTCAAGGTTGTCGTACATCTGGCCTACGATAGCCTGCAAGTTACCCTTGAACAGACCATTACCAAAGGCGATAATGAAGAGTGCCAAACATGTGAGTGGCAACAACCAGCTGATGTTTGTAGATGTGGCAAGGATAGGAATTGAGAGCAACACATAACCTGTTGCCATAATTATCAAACCTGCCATGATAGTACCCTTGTAGTTCTGAGTCTTATCGGCGATGTAACCACCAACCAAAGCCAGAATGTAGATACCAGCATAGAAGAACGAATAGATCAACGAGCTTGTCTCCTCGCTGAGTCCAAACTTTGAGCAGAGGAACAATACGAGTACAGCGTTCATGATGTAGTAACCGAAACGCTCGCCCATGTTGCTAAGAGCCGCTGCTAAAAGGCCTTTAGGGTGTCCTTTGAACATAATTGTGAGTTTTAGTTAGTATTAAATAAATTTAGTCTTGTTATTCAAATAACATCGTACATTGGACAAATATACAAAAATATTTTGTATCTTTGCTACAAATTATAACAAAATTTGTATGACACCCCAGAAGCCAACTCTCAAAATTGTTGCCGATGACGAATGGTTGCAACCTGTAGAGGATGAAATCAATCGCCGTTATGCAATGTATATCAGTAGATTAGAGGATATTGAGCGTTCGTCAGGCTCGCTTGTTGACTATGCCAACGGCTATCGCTACTTCGGCTGGCAGTACGACTCTATGATGAAGGGCTGGTGGTTTAGGGAGTGGTTGCCTGAGGCTAAAGATGTCTACATCTTTGGCGATTTCAACGATTGGCAGCGCACACAGCTACGTTTGCAGCGCTCAAAAGATGGCGTGTGGAGCATCTTCCTGCCCGATGCCATGTATGGCGCAAGGCTTACGGATGGCTCGCTGTACAAGATACACGTACATGGCGAGAATGGCTGGCGTGACCGCATACCTGCCTATGCTAAGCGTGTGGTGCAGGATGAGGCAACAAAGAACTATACGGCACAGTTTGTTATCGATAGTCCATATGATTGGAAGCACGATGACTTCAAAGCTCCAAAGGTTGGCGAGTTGCTAATTTATGAGGCTCATGTAGGCATGGCTCAGGAGAGGGAGGGTGTAGGCACCTACGTAGAGTTCCGTGATGAGGTGCTACCACGCATCAAGGCTGCTGGGTATAACGCCGTACAGCTTATGGCCATTGCCGAGCATCCATACTACGGCTCGTTTGGCTACCATGTGTCGAGTTTCTTTGCTCCATCATCACGCTTCGGTACTTCGGATGAGCTTCGCTCGCTTATCGACAGAGCCCATGAGCTTGGCATTGCCGTAATCATGGACTTGGTGCATGCTCACTATGTTAAGAACTTTGATGAGGGTATCAACGAGCTTGATGGCTCGAAACACCACTACTCG
>JAZNQJ010000117.1:0-7941 GCA_045590115.1 Alistipes sp.
TCCTAAGACCGCTTGGCCTCCGACTTCTAAAAAGCATCACTATTCCCGAGAGCGTAACTAGCATTGGACGTTATTCATTCTCTGATTGCAGCAGCATAACTAGCATTACTATTCCGAATAGCGTAACTAGCATTGGATATCAGGCATTCGTGGGTTGCACAAGCCTAACAAGCATCAATATTCCTAATAGCGTAACTAGCATTGGATATAGTGCATTCAGAGGTTGCAGTAGTCTAAAAAGTATCACTATTCCCGAGAGCGTAACAAGCATTGGAGATGAGATATTCAAAGGTTGCAGCAGCCTAACTAGCATTACTATTCCTAATAGCGTAACTAGCATTGGAAATTATGCATTCTCAGGTTGCAGCAGCCTAACAAGCATTACTATTCCTAATAGCGTAACTGAGATTGGTGGATATGCATTCAGGGATTGTACAAGCCTTACAAGCATCAATATTCCTAATAGCGTAACAATCATTGGAGATGAGATATTCAAAGGTTGCAGCAGCCTAAAGAGTGTCAAGGTATCTAATAAGTATTGCTACAATTATTTCAAATACAAGGTTGCCAACATAGCATTTTACGGAGCAAATGCATCAGACGACGGAAGATGCTTAATCATAGATGGAGAACTTAAGATATTCATTGCAAAGGGAATAACAGAATACACCATTCCCGAGAGTGTAACAAACATTGGACGTTATACATTCTCTGGTTGCAGCAGCATAACTAGCATTACTATTCCTAATAGCGTAACAAGCATTGGAGAGGATGCATTCAAGTATTGCAGAAGCCTAAAAAGCATTACTATTCCCAATAGCGTAACTAGCATTGGACATTATGCATTCGATGGTTGCAGCAGCCTAACAAGCATAACATGTTTAGCCACAACACCACCTGCAATAGATGACTTAAGGATAGGTGAAACAACAATGATATATGTGCCCAAAAAGGGAATCAAAGCATACAAAAAAGACCCTGATTGGAGCATATACAAGAAGCAGATAAAGGCGATTAAATAACGAATAAGCCTACCAAAAAAGGGCGAAGTGACCCCAGAAGTTTACACAAACTTTTGGGGTTTCTTTGTATGTTGAAGCCACGCAACTTCAACCCATCGAAACTCATAGAAATCCATCGTAACCCATTAACAACTCTCGCCCTATCAACCCATAAACAGGCTATTTTTATCAAAATAGCGATACGCAATTTCGGTAATCGGAAAAAAATTACTATCTTTGTGCGCTTTATGTATTTACATAAAGAGAGAGAAAATAGACTTAAATAAAGAGAGGAAGAGATGTTTTCAGAGTTGGTACCCTATGAGACCTACACCACATTCCTGTGGATAATGGCAGCAGTGGCTGTCGTAGTGTTCGTAGCACTCTACTTTGTGGAGGCGGGCTATGGCTACTTGTTTAACCCAAAATTCGGTTTTCCCGTACCCAACAAAGTAGCTTGGGTGTTGATGGAGTGTCCCGTATTTATCGTGATGGCGATACTGTGGTGGATGTCGGACTACGCAATGCAGACCGCCCCTTTGGTGCTATTTATCATCTTCCAGACGCACTACTTCCAGCGTTCGTTTATCTTCCCGCTGCTCATACGTGGCAACTCAAAGATGCCTGTGGGCATCATGCTTATGGGCATGGTGTTCAACACCCTCAATGCTGTGATGCAGGGAGGCTGGATATTCTACTACGGCCCTGAGCGTGGCTACTACGATGACTGGATGTCGAAACCATACATCTACATCGGCATTGCAGTATTCCTCTTCGGCTTTATCACCAACCTACACTCGGACTATGTCATTCGCAACCTGCGTAAGCCAGGCGACACCAAGCACTACATACCTCGTGGCGGCATGTTCCGCTACGTATCTTCGGCCAACTACTTTGGCGAGTTCATGGAGTGGGTGGGCTTCGCCATCGCCTCGTGGTCGTGGGCAGGCGTGGTATTCGCCCTATGGACATTTGCCAACCTCGGCCCACGCTCAGCATCGCTATATAAGCGCTATGAGAAGGAGTTTGGCGAGGAGTTTACAGCACTTAAGCGCAAGCGCATAATTCCGTTTATCTACTAACGACAATCTAACATTTACAACAATGGATAACAACACACGACTCGAGGAGTCAAAGCTATTTACCCCCTACAAGCTCGGTAACGTGACACTACGCAACCGAGTGATTCGCTCGGCAGCGTTTGAGTCCATGGGCAAGGATTTCTCACCTACCCAAGCACTCAAAGACTACCATGTAAGCGTAGCAAAGGGTGGTGTGGGCATGACCACAGTGGCCTATGCCTCGATAAATCGTAGCGGTATATCGTTCAACAAGCAGCTATGGTTGCGTGACGAGATTATACCATCGTTGCGTGACCTTACCGACGCAGTACACAACGAGGGTGCTGCCGTAGGTATTCAGCTCGGCCACTGCGGAAATATGACACATTGGTCTACAGCGGGAAGCTTCCCTGTATCGGCATCTAATGGCTTCAACCTTTACTCGCCAACATTCCACCGCCGCATGCGCAAGTCGGAGATTGTGGAGTTTGCCAAGGACTTCGGCAAGGCCGTAGAGGTGGCATATAACGCAGGTTTCGACTCTGTGGAGGTACACGCAGGTCATGGATACCTTATCTCGCAGTTCCTATCGCCATATACCAACCACCGTCATGATGAGTATGGTGGCTCGTTGGAAAACCGTATGCGCTTTATGAACATGTGTCTTGAGGAGGTTGTGACCGCTGCACGCAAGCGTGGCATGGGTGTACTCGTAAAGCACAACATGGAGGATGGCTTCAAGAGCGGTATTCAGGTACCTGAGTCTATCGAGATTGCCAAGCAGATAGAGACCTTTGGCGTTGACGGCATAGTACTCTCTTCGGGATTCGTGTCTAAGGCTCCGATGGCAGTAATGCGTGGCCGCATCCCTACAAAGACTATGGGTTACTACATGGGCTGGAACGAGTGGCTGCAGAAGATTGTAGTATCGCTGTTCGGCCAGTGGCTCATCAAGCAGTACGACTTTGAGGAGTGCTACTTCTTAGAGAATGCCAAGAAGTTCCGTGCAGCCCTTAAGGGCCCATTAGTATATGTTGGTGGTCTGGTATCACGTGAGGGTATTGAGCGTGTCCTTGACGAGGGCTTTGAGCTTGTGCAGATGGCACGTGCCTTGGTCAACGACCCAGCATTTATCAACAAGCTCAAGGCTGGCGACATGACCACACGCAGTGGCTGTGACCATCGCGACTACTGCATGGCACGTATGTACTCGGTAGATATGCAGTGCTGTCACAACTGCAAGGAGCATATCCCTGAGCGTCTATGGCGTGAGATTAACAAGATTAAGTAGCAGATGTGTTGTAATCGTAACTTAGGCGTTGTAAATCGAGGCTCGGCATGGGCTCTTGTTACAGGCTCGGCACTCGGCATTGGCCGTCAATATGCTGAGCTGCTTGCCGAGCGTGGCTACAACCTCTACTTGGTAGATATTCGTGAGGAGATTGTTCGTGAGGCGGAGATTTTGGAACATGCACACAGAGTAAAGTGCGTGGCTAAGGTCATGGATCTGGCAGTAGCCGACGCAGCAAAGACTCTGCATGCCGAGACTGTTGCTGAGGGCTATGTGTTTGACGTTGTGATCAACAATGCCGGCATATTCTCGCACTGCGACATTCTCAAGACCCCCGTTGAGCGTATTGAGCGTATGATAATGCTCCACGACATCACGCTTACGACCATGTGTCGCCTCTATGGCGAGGATATGATCAAGCGTGGCAAGGGACGAATCCTCAACATGTCGTCATACTCGATATGGATGCCATTCCCTGGTCTTGCGCTATACAGTGCCTCTAAGGCCTATGTCAAGAGCTTTACGGAGGCCTTTGCCAAGGAGTTATATAAGACAGGAGTGACAATTACGGCAGTATGCCCTGCGGGCATTGCTACCGACCTCTACGGACTATCACGCTCGCTGCAGAGGTTTGGCGTAAAGTGGGGAATACTCATGTCGCCACGCAGCTGCGCACGTCGTGGCCTTAGGGCTATGTTCAAGGGGCGTAGCGTAGTAGTTCCCGATTGGTGGTTCAAGATACTGATACCTATCTGCAAATACCTTCCAGGATTTATCATCCGACCACTACGTAACTTCACGATGAAGTGGCAGAAATAACTTTGAGCTATGCAGCAGAACGAGCAGAATAACACATCGACCCCTACCCCACAACCCAAACGCCGTCGTAGATGGTTGCGCACACTCCTCATTACCTTTGGAGTGCTGCTCAGCGTTGTTGTGCTTACGGTTGCTGCTATTATCATATGGCTCGGTCCTCTTGCCGAGCGCATAATTGAGGAGTACGACAAGGAGCTTGTAGGCCGCCGCATAGAGCTTAGCGACCTACGCATACGACTATTCAAGGGCGAGGTTACAGCCGATAGTCTATGTCTCTACGAGGCTAACGACAGCACCGAGTTTGTGGGTATACGTCGCTTCGAGGGCGATATATACCTTCGTGAAATTCTCAACAACCATGTTGACATACGTCGTGTGTCGCTCGGAGGGCCTCATGTCGAGGTGGTGCAGAATGGCTCGCAGTTTAACTTCGACGACATGGTAGACTACCTCATCTCGACCTACACCTCTGATGAGGAGCCTGAGAGTGATAGTGAGCCATGGCGCATATCGCTCAAGAATATTACCGTTGATGGTGGTGCTGCGGGATATCTCGACCGAGAGCTTGACCAGGCATGGCGCGTGGATGACCTACGCCTACATAGCGATAGTGTGATGCTCTCGGATGCTATGACACATATCGACGCTCAGATGACCATCAACCACCAGGCATCGCTTAAGGGTCGGGCGGGTATCAACCTTGAGAACCTCGACTTTGAGTTTGCGGGAGAGCTACGTGAGTTCCCCTTGGGAGAGCTATATAAATATATAGTACCCGTAGTCAACCTTCGTGAGCTATATGGCAACCTCTCGACAAACGTAGAGCTTCATGGCAACGCCTCGAACATCATGGCGATGGATATTGCTGGCGACCTGTCGGTTGATGACCTGCACATTGCAGGCCCCGATGGTGGACAGCTGCTTATGGCAGATAACCTCTCGGCAGATATCAGCGAGCTTAATATCGACAAGCAGCGATACATCTTCTCAAGCCTTACGGCAGATGGCTACTACACACAGTTTATCATGCGTAAGGATGGCGGCACCAACTTCGACAGGTTGTTCTACGAGGATCCTGAGGTGAGCCTTGAGACCACATCGGAGCAGGTGGGTGCAAACATCTACGACCAGCGTGAGAGGGTGACAATCACCACCGAGAATAGTGAGACACCGTTTAGTGGCATGACACTATTTATAGGTAGCCTGCAGCTACGTGGCGGTAGCCTCTTCTTCGCCGACAAGACCATGAAGAAGGAGTTTACCTACAACCTACGTGGCATAAATATCGAGAGTAGCAACTTCGATATTGCACGACGCAACAAGCTCACAATCAAGGCAAATCTCCAGCATAAGGGTTCAGCGTTACTACGCTGGGAGGGATCACTCAACGACTTCTACAACCAGAGTCTGCTTGCCTCGCTGTCGAATGTCGATATGAAGGACTTTACGCCCTACACCGAGCATTTTACCGCATTCCCCATCGAGTCGGGTAATCTTACGTTCCGCAGCCAGAACAATATCAACAATGGCGAGCTTAGCGGCATGAACCGCCTTGGCACCTACGACTTTAAGGTTGGTAAGAAGGATAAGTCGCTTGACCCTGAGTATAAGCTACCGCTCAAGCTCGGTGTATATGTGCTTACCGACAAGGATAAGCATATTGACGTAGACCTGCCAATCACAGGACATATCGACTCGCCAGAGTTCTCGTTCCGCAAGCTTATATTCAAGGCTATAGGCAACCTACTGCTTAAGATTGTGGCCTCGCCATTCGATTGGATGTCGCCCGACAAGCAGGATGCCTTCCGAGCTATCGACTTTAAGCTCCTCGACCCGGCGCTTACTTCGGAGCAGTATGCACGCTTAGACAAGATGGCTGAGGCACTCAAGGAGGATAACTCTCTTAAGGTGCGTATTATTCAGCGTGTCAGCTATACACGTGCCACACGTGATATCGCAGAGCTTAACCTCAAGATGGCATACTACAACTCTACGCAGGCCGATCCTAACAAGCGTCTTGATATGCTCGACTTTGTGCGTATCCAGGAGATGCGACTATCGGGCAAGGAGGTGTCAGAGTTTGCCGACTCTCAGCTCTTGGCACGTGGCATCGACCCACAGCATATGTCTACCCACGAGAAGGCACGTGCGCTCTATGGCGAGCTTATAGATACTCAGCTGCAGCGTATGATGGAGTCTCGCAACAAGACCATACGTGACTATATGAGCTTCCAGCATAAGGAGCTACCTGCTGAGAGCTTTACCATAGAGTCGATGACACTGCCCCAGATGAAGAGCTATAACGGCAAGCCACGCTTGGCCGTAGCACTCACTATCGACGATGAGGAGGTAGAGGTAGCACCAGAGGAGGGTGACGATGAGGATGGCGACTATAGCGAGATAAATACCGATGAGGAGGCCGACAACGACGCAGATGTCGACAAAGAGCCAAATAGTGAGTCTGCAGCCACCAAAGAGGAGGACGAGGGCAATATTACCACTGATGATGCGTTGGAGGGTAATAAGACAACAGAGACAGAGAGCAAGCAAACATCTGAACAACAACAATAATAATTTACTAATAACTAACAGTTTAAACAATGAAAAAACTATTTTTTGCAGTTGCTGCATTGGCCATTGCCATCAGCAGCACAGCATGTGGCGGTGGCCCAAAGATTAAGACCGAGAAGGACTCATTGTCGTATTGCATCGGTGTAGACCTTGGTCTTAACGTAAAGTATGGCATCAAGGATCTTCAGCTTGAGAGCGAGTCTGTAATCGCCAACATCAAGGATTTCATCGCTACAGGCGACATCGAGAGCGAGGAGTTTATGAAGGACATGCAGTTTATGCAGGAGTTCCAGTACAAGAAGTTCATGCCTTACATGCAGGTTGCAATGCTCCACGAGCGTTCTGACCGTCCTGACACTCTTCCAGCACTTCCTGAGCTTTTCGACGAGACCTACACTCGTGAGCAGGTAGCACGTTGCATCGGTAACTCAATGGGTGCTAACATCCTATCAGTAAAGGATCACGTAGAGCTTGCACAGGTTGAGCATGGTATCAACGACGCTATGAAGGTTGAGGATCTCGAGAAGATGGATGAGGTACTCAAGATCTCTGGCGAGCAGATGCAGCAGATTTTCGCCGCATACGAGCAGAAGATGCGTGCTGAGGCTGAGGCTGAGTTCAACACTACTGCCGAGGCTAACGCAAAGGCTTCAGCAGAGTGGCTCGCTGAGGTTGAGAAGATGGAGGGTGTGAAGAAGACCGAGTCAGGTCTACTCTACCGCATTGACCGTGAGGGCAATGGCAAGAAGGCTACCAAGGATGAGGATATCGTAAAGGTAAACTACGAGGGTAAGACTCGTGACGGTAAGATTTTCGACTCAAGCTACCAGCGTGGCGAGGCTATCGAGTTCCCACTCAATGGCGTTATCAAGGGCTGGACTGAGGGTATGAAGCTCGTTAAGACAGGTGGCCAGATTACCTTGTGGATTCCTGCAGATATGGCTTATGGCCAGCGTGGCGCAGGCGAGGACATCGGCCCTAACGAGGCGCTCGAGTTCAAGGTAGAGCTTTTGGAGGTTAACCCTAAGGCTAAGAAAAAGTAATCTCGCAAATCGCAGATAATAAATATCAGGCTGAATAAAAAGTGTATTTTGTCGTTATGCTCGCCCTCAAAATGCTCATTTACGCTTAGTAAACTCCGCTTTTTCGGGCTTCGCAGGCCTAAAACTACATCTTTTTATTCAACCTGATAACAAAA
>JAZNQJ010000118.1:0-2690 GCA_045590115.1 Alistipes sp.
CTCGTAATGTACTCGGGCCACCCACTCGGATTGTTCCCCTCGCACAAGGATGCACCACGTGTTATTGTGACCAACGGTATGGTAATCCCTAACCACTCATCACAGGATGATTGGGAGCGTTTCAATGCTATGGGCGTATCGCAGTATGGTCAGATGACTGCTGGTTCGTACATGTACATCGGCCCACAGGGCATCGTGCATGGCACAACAATTACCGTTATGAACGCTGCACGCAAGCGCATGAAGCCTGGTCAGAAGGATCTTCGTGGCATGTTGTTCGTAACAGCAGGTCTCGGTGGCATGTCGGGCGCACAGCCTAAGGCAGGTAACATCTCAGGCGTTGTGAGCATCACCGCAGAGGTAAACATCGCAGCTGCCGAGAAGCGTCATAAGCAGGGCTGGGTAGATGAGCTTTACTCATCGCTCGATGAGCTTATCCAACGTGTACGCAAGGCTGTGGAGCAGAAGGAGGTTATCTCGTTTGCATACGTAGGTAACGTCGTAGACCTCTGGGAGCGCTTGGCCGAGGAGGATATCAACGTAGATCTCGGCTCAGACCAGACATCGTTGCACAACCCATGGGCTGGTGGTTACTACCCTGTAGGCTACTCATACGAGGAGTCTAACCGCATGATGGCTGAGGAGCCTGAGCGTTTCCACGAGTGCGTACGTGAGTCATTGCGCCGCCATGTGGCTGCCATCAACAAGCTCACTGCACGTGGCATGTACTTCTTCGACTACGGCAACGCCTTCCTACTCGAGTCATCACGTGCCGGTGCCGACATCATGGGCGAGAATGGCAAGTTCCGCTACCCATCATACGTTCAGGATATCATGGGTCCTATGTTCTTTGACTACGGCTTCGGCCCATTCCGCTGGGTATGTACCTCAGGCAAGGAGGAGGATCTCGTAACCTCTGACCGCATCGCTGCTGAGGTGCTTGACGCAATGCTCAAGGAGGCTCCTGCAGAGATTCAGGGACAGCTGGCCGACAACCTACACTGGATTCGTGAGGCTATGGAGAACAAGCTCGTAGTAGGCTCACAGGCACGTATCCTCTATGCCGACTCTGAGGGTCGTACACGCATCGCATTGGCATTCAACGAGGCAATCAAGCGTGGCGAGATCTCAGCACCTATCGTGCTTGGTCGTGACCACCACGACGTATCGGGTACCGACTCTCCATATCGTGAGACATCGAACATCTACGACGGCTCGCAGTTCTGCGCCGACATGGCAGTACACAACGTCATTGGCGACTCATTCCGAGGTGCTACGTGGGTATCTATCCACAACGGCGGTGGCGTAGGCTGGGGCGAGGTTATGAATGGCGGCTTCGGCATGGTCATCGACGGCTCGGAGGACTCAGCACGCCACATCGAGGAGATGTTGCTATGGGACGTGAACAACGGTATCGCACGTCGTAGCTGGGCGCGTAACGAGGGTGCTATGTTCGCCATTAAGCGTGAGATGGAGCGCACGCCACTACTCAAGGTTACACTCCCCAACCTCGCAGACATGGAGTTTATCAACAAGGTGTATAACGAAAACAAGTAATAACAATGATTCATTATATTAGTGCTGAGCGTCTTACTATCGCTCGTGTAGAGGAGATTTTGACTAAGGGCTACAAACTTGCTTTGAGCGAGGATGCTAAGGCTCGTATCAACAAGTGTCGTGAGTATCTCGACAAGAAGATGGAGGATGCTGGTCGTCCTATCTACGGTGTTACCACAGGCTTCGGCTCGTTGTGCAACATCTCGGTAGAGAAGGAGGGTCTATCGCAGCTTCAGAAGAACCTTATGATGTCGCACGCCTGTGGCACAGGTCAGCGTGTGCCTTCTGAGATTGCTCGTCTTATGATTCTGCTCAAGGTGCAGTCGTTGTCATACGGCCACTCGGGCGTACAGCTCATCACCGTAGAGCGTCTCATAGAGATGTTCAACAACAACATCATCCCTGTGGTTTACGAGCAGGGCTCACTCGGTGCTTCGGGCGACCTCTCACCACTTGCACACATGTGCCTACCTCTCTTGGGACTTGGCCACGTAGAGATTGATGGCAAGGTTGTCGAGGGTAAGGTGATGATGGAGAAGATGGGCTGGGAGCCTATCACACTCTGCTCTAAGGAGGGCCTTGCGCTGTTGAACGGTACTCAATTTATGTCAGCATATGGCGTATACTCGCTAATCAACGCTCAGCGTCTTAGCCGCTATGCCGACCACATCGGTGCTATGTCGCTCGACGCTTTCGATGGTCGCATGGAGCCATTTGAGCATAACGTACACGCCATACGTCCTCACAATGGACAGATTGAGACAGCACGTAACTTCCGCACAATACTCTCAGGCAGCCAGATTGGCCAGCAGCCTAAGCAGCATGTGCAGGACCCATACTCGTTCCGTTGCATACCTCAGGTACATGGCGCATCAAAGGATACTATCGCCTATGTAGCATCGGTGCTTGAGACCGAGATTAACTCGGCTACCGACAACCCAACAGTATTCCCTGATACTGACGAGGTTATCTCAGCTGGCAACTTCCATGGACAGCCTATTGCCGTAGCTATGGACTTCTTGGCTATCGCCGTAGCTGAGCTTGGCAACATCTCGGAGCGTCGTACCTATAAGCTTATCTCTGGCGCACGCAACCTCCCTAACTTCTTGGTTGCCAACCCAGGTCTTAACTCA
>JAZNQJ010000119.1:0-11272 GCA_045590115.1 Alistipes sp.
ATGTACAACATTAAGGCTGAGGGCCGTAACGTATGGATTGACTTTAACTTCGACGTTGAGCGTCAGTGGAGCAAGAAGCTCAAGACTACCTTCCTCTACTCATTCCAGCGTTGGGACCAGGCTATCACCAAGTATGATAACCCAGAGTCACACTACTGCCGCTCGCACATCTTTGTAGGTGATGTAACCTATAAGTTCAACAAGAAGCACTCTATTCGTGTTGAGGCACAGTATTTGGCTTCTGAGGAGTACGAGGGCGACTGGGTAGCAGGCACCATCGAGTATAACTTTGCTCCTAAGTTCAGCTTCTATGTGAGCGATATGTGGAACTGCGAGAAGATGATTGATGGCCAGTATGGTAACTACTACATCACCAACCCCGATACTCAGGAGGGCGAGCATAAGCTCTTGCACTACTACCAGGTTGGTGCAAGCTTCACACACAAGAGCATCCGCGCACAGCTCTCTTACGGCCGTAACCGCGCTGGTTATGTATGCTCGGGCGGTGTATGTCGTTTCCAGCCAGCTTACACAGGTGTCAACCTTGCTGTAACGCACTCATTCTAAGCAATACACATAATAAAAGAATATGAGATTTACTAAGTTTTTAGCATTTATCGCCGCAGCCGCAACCCTTGCAGTGGGTTGTGGTGGCGACGACAATGGCGATGAGGGCAAGAAGCCTACGGGTGGCGCTACGCTTAAGGCCGATGTGCAGTCTATAGAGGTTAACAACCCTATCAGCTTCACCGTAACAGCCGAGGATGGCACCGACATCACGGCCGAGGCCACTATTTTCGACAAGACTCACAACTTTGCGGAGGTATCAAACCCCTACACCCCTACCGAGGATGGTAAGTATGAGTTCTATGCCGTAGCAGGTAACGCTATTACTGCGACTATCGAGGTTACAGTATTGCCATTGATTCCAGCACTTCCAGCAGACACCAACGAGGCAAGCACCGCATTTAAGCATCGCATCCTGCTCGTAGACCACACGGGTAACACTTGTGGCTACTGTCCACAGATGATGCTTGCTCTTAAGGAGGTTGCGGAGACTGGCGCCTACCACTCAAAGTACTACGAGGCTACGTCACATAGCTACCCATCAAGCGACCCTGCTACATCGGCTGCTGCAAACGCTATCTCGAGCTACTTTGGTGTAAGCAACTACCCCACGCTCACATACAACTTTGCATACACTACCACCTCAAGCTACAATGCTGAGCATATCAAGCAGCAGATCGATGCACAGTGGAAGGAGTCTGCCGATGCAGGTATCGCAGCATCAGCAAGCCTTGCTACAAACTCTATAGTGGTAAATGCCGAGGTTAAGGCAGCCGTTGAGAATGAGTACCGCATCACCGCTTGGTTATTGGAGGATGGCATCGTAGCTAATCAGACCAACGCAGCAGAGGAGTGGATGAACACCCACAACAATGCAATCCGTCAGGCCGTAACAACAAGCCCTATCTCAGGCAAGGAGCTTGGCACTATCAAGGCTGGCGAGAAGGCTTCACTCGCTATGTCGTTGGAGATTTCTGGCTCAAAGTGGAATCGTGACAACTTCAAGGTTATGGTCATCGCCTCAGCTAAGAACGACAAGGGTAAGTTCGAGGTTGTGAACGTTGCAATCTGCCCTGTTGGTGGTAACGTAGCCTACGACTACAAATAGGAGAATTATTCAACAAATAAAGTTAAACCAATTAAAACCTTAAAAACACTATGAAACTAACAAAGTTTTTTGCAATGCTTGCTTGCGCAGCACTTGCTTTTGTAGGTTGCGAGCCTACAGATGGTCCAGAGCAGGTCGGCAACACTTCTGGCGACCTTGTACTCTCAGCTGACAAAACAGCTATCGAGCTTGGTGAGACTGTAACCTTTACTGTAAAGCAGAAGGACGAGACTACAGGCGAGATGGTAGACGTAACCAAGGCTGTTACTCTCTACGATGCTGACCTCAACAAGCTCTCTAACCCATTTACCCCTACTACAAGCGGTGCAATCAACGTAACTGCTACTAAGGGTAAGTACACATCTAACACTGTAACTGTCACTGTTATGGCTCAGATGCCTGCTGTTCCTGCTGACCCACAGCCAGGTAACCTTGCATTCAACCACCGTGCAGTTATTATCGACCACACAGGCGTTAGCTGTCCAAACTGCCCAATGATGACAGACAACCTTATCGCTTTGTCGAAGACTGAGTGGCACAAGCACTACAACGAGGTAACTTGCCACGCTGGCGGTTATGCTAATGGTGACCCAGGCGCATCAGCTGCTGCTACTGCTTTGAACCAGATGCAGTCTTCTTATATCGATGGTTATCCTAACATCTGTATCAACTTCCACACTGCTACTGTAGGTAACTACTATACGTCAACGTTTGTAAATTATATGGGTCAGGCTCTTGACGCATACATCAAGGAGGATGGTGCTGATGTAGGTATCGCAATGTCTGTTGAGGGCGACTCAACGAACATCTACTGCGCAGCTCAGGTTAAGGCTAAGGCTTCTAAGGAGTATAAGGTTGTTGCTTGGTTGCTTGAGAGCAACATCTACTCTCCTAACCAGAGTGGTGCTTCTAAGGACTACCACAGGATCTACAACTTCGCACTTCGTAACATCTCTGGCGAGTACTCACGTAGCAACGTTGCCGGCGAGTCTATCGATGTACTTGAGGAGGGACAGACTCACGACTGCGCATTCACTCTTCCTATCGTATCTACAAAGTGGAACTGGGAGAATATGGGCGTTCTTGTAATCGTATCTGCTAAGGATGCTAACAACCGCTGGGAGGTTGTTAACTCAGCATATTGCTCACTTGAGGATAAGTCTAAGGCTTACGAGTACGTTGAGTAATCAACATCTAAGGTCGTAGTAACGACAATATATAATGGGGATGGCTAAATCGTTAGCCATCCCCATTATATATATGTAACACTTTTGACTGAAGTGTCGCAGTAGTGACACTATCACCCACTATCACAAAGAAGAACAAATTTCTTGTCAGAGTGGTGCTAATTTGCCGCCGATTAAGAGATTGCCTCGGATGGGACATACTTGACGTATTTCCCATTCGGGGCAATGATTGAGGTGGCGAAGTAGTGCCACTATCACAAGAAATTTCTTGTCAGAAGGATGCCGAGTGCTACACTCGGCAAAAATGCCACCGATGGGTAGTACTTGGCGTACGTCCCATTGGTGGCATTTTTTGTTAGGGGCAGCAATCGACCCCTTATCACAAGAAATTAGTACCTTTCTCTACCTTATCCTTAGCATAGCCCAACGTGATGCGTAGCTCCTTACTCTCGCCCTCAGGCATATCGAACATCACATCCATCATGATAGCCTCGCAGATAGAGCGCAAGCCACGAGCGCCGAGCTTATACTCCAAAGCCTTATCTACGATATAGTCAAGCACGTCATCATCAAACTTAAGCTCGATGCCATCAATAGCCATCAACGCCTCATACTGTCGGATGATAGAGTTACGTGGCTCCGTAAGTATCGAGCGTAGCGCCTCACGACCCAATGGCTCCATATAGGTAAGCACTGGAAGACGACCGACAAGCTCGGGAATAAGACCATATGAGCGGATATCCTGAGGCAGGATATACTTCATAAGGTTCTTCTCATCGACCCTCTGGCTAAGTGTCGAGCCGTAGCCGATAGCCTTAGTATTCATACGCTGGGCAATCTTCTTCTCGATACCATCGAACGCACCACCACAGATAAACAAGATATTGGTGGTGTTCACCTGGATATACTGCTGGTCTGGATGCTTACGGCCACCCTGAGGTGGGACATTAACAACAGAACCCTCAAGAATCTTGAGCAGCGCCTGCTGTACGCCCTCGCCCGAGACATCACGAGTGATTGATGGGTTATCTCCCTTGCGGGCAATCTTGTCAACCTCATCAATAAAGATGATGCCTCGCTCGGCAGCCTCCACATCGTAGTCGGCGGCCTGAAGCAGACGTGAGAGAATGCTCTCTACATCCTCGCCAACATATCCTGCCTGAGTGAGTGCCGTAGCATCAACAATGGTAAATGGCACGTTGAGCAGGCGTGCTATGGTACGTGCCATAAGCGTCTTACCCGTACCCGTAGGGCCTACAAGTACGATATTCGACTTGTCAAGCTCCACATCATTGCTCTTTCCCTTAGAGAGCAGACGCTTGTAGTGGTTATACACCGCAACGGACATATACTTCTTAGCAGCATCCTGACCAATAACATACTGATCCAGGAAGCTCTTAATCTGTGCTGGGCGCATAACATCCTCCTTAGTAAGAGGCTTAAAGCGGCTCTTGCTGCCACCCTTCTTGCCCTTATTAGGTGCTACAACAATGTCGTGGTCAACGAGTAGCTGGTAGCCATGCTCGATACAGCTGCTACATATCTTCGAGCCATCAACACCGCTGAACATTAGCGGTGCCTCATTCTCGGGAGTGCCACAAAACGAGCATGTTCCAACATTATGCTCACCACCCTTACGTGATTTCTGTGTCATCTGACTGTTTTAGTTTACTTACGCTTTGAGAGTACCTTGTCGATGAGGCCGTACTCCTTAGCCTCAGCTGCCGATAGCCAATAGTCACGATCGGCATCTGCCTCAATCTTCTCGATGCTAACGCCTGAGTGAGCCGAGAGAATCTCATACAGCTCGCGCTTGGTCTTAGAAATCTCACGTGCAGTAATCTCGATATCTGAAGCCTGACCCTGAACGCCACCCAATGGCTGATGAATCATCACACGTGAGTGTGGCAATGCCGAACGCTTGCCCGCAGCACCCGCCGTAAGCAACACCGCACCCATAGATGCAGCCATGCCGGTACATATTGTAGCCACATCGCACGACACAAGCTGCATGGTGTCGTAGATGCCCAAACCTGCTGATACCGAGCCGCCTGGCGAGTTGATATATAGCTGAATATCCTTATCAGGGTCGTTAGACTCGAGGAACAGGAGCTGTGCCTGAATGATGTTGGCAGCATCATCGTATATAGGCGCACCAAGGAAGATGATGCGATCCATCATAAGGCGTGAGAAGACATCCATGGTTGCGATGTTGAGCTGGCGCTCCTCGATGATTGTTGGCGACACATAGTTTTGTATCTCGGCACGAAAGTCGTGCATGGTCATTGAGTTGATGCCACAGTGTAGGCGGGCAAACTTGTCGAACTCTTTCATAGTTGTATGGTTTTAAGTTTTTGTTTGATATTTTATTAAAAAAAGATGAATCCCGAGCTATGCGCCGCAGGGATTCATCTTTGGGTGTTGCTCTATTTCCGAGCGGTGTCGAGTGCTAATTAAGCAAGCTCCTGAGCAAGTTTTGCGAAGTCGTCAGCCGAAACAGCCTTCTCTGTAACCTTCACCTTGCCACGGATATACTCAACAACCTTCTCCTCGTAGAGTTTCTCATAGATCTTCTGCAACTGCTCCTTGTTATCCATGATCTGCTTTGCAAAGTTCTCAAGCATGTCAGCAGGTGCTGATGGCATGCCATACTGTGCAAACTGCATCTGTGCAAATGCCATAGCCTCAGCCTTAGCATCCTCCTGCGAAACCTTCAAGTCGGCCTCAGTGATGAAGTGCTTCTGGAGATAGTTCCAAGTGAACATCTTGAGGAATGGAGCGAAGTCCTTCTCAATCTCCTCACGTGAGAACTTACCCTCGTTGATAACATACAACCACCTCTTCAAGAACTCCTCAGGCATCTGCAACTGAGCCTTCTCGATGATGAAGTTGCGGACAGTATTAACGAACATGAAGTCTGTCTCACGCTTAAGCTCACGCTCAATCTCCTCATCAAAGAACTTGTCAAGCTCCTCCTCGTTGGTAACGTTACCAGCAGGGAATGCCATCTTGAAGAACTCCTCGTTAAGCTCAGGATCAGCAAAACGGCGAATCTTGGTGATCTCCAACTCGAACTCTGGGTTGATGCCCTCCAACTCATCCTCCTTAACTGAGAGAATTGCAGCACGCTGCTCAGGCTTCTTGTAAAGCTCGTTGATGTTAACCTTAGTCTTGTAGCCTACCTTCTTGTTCTTCCAAGCCTTACGCTCCTCCTCAGTCATTGAGATAAGACCTACGTAAGCCTCCTCGATACGCATGTCGCCGTTGTCCAAAGTAACGCTCAACGCCTCATCGTTTGCAACCTTGTCAACATCTACAAGACGGCCGTAGCGACGCAAGTAGTTAGAGCGGAAGTCGTTGTGCATCTTCTTGTCAACCTTGATCTTGGTGTATGTAACCTTGTCCTTAGCTGAAAGCTCAACGTCAATCTTTGGGGCCTCGCCAAACTCGAATACGAACTCAAACTCTGTGTTGTTATCGAAATCGAAAGCACCCTGCTCGTCAGATGGGATGATGTCGCCTACGTAGTCGATGTTCTCCTTCTTAAGGTACTCGAAAGCTGAGTTTGAAGCCATGTGGTATGACTGCTCAGCAACCACGTGCTTGCCATACATCTTCTTGATGATACCCATAGGCACCATACCTGCGCGGAAGCCAGGGACATTAGCCTTACGCTTGTACTCACGCAACTGGCTCTCAACTGCCTGACCGTAGTCAGCCTCATTAACGACGATCTTCAAAAGTGAAACACCGCCATCACGCTGTTCTCTTGTAATGTTCATAATCAGTATCTTATTTATTGTTTACTTATCTGCTATGAGCTACTCAGCGCCACAAACATGTATGTAGGCGCATAGACGTGCAAAATTACAAAAAAAATTCATAATACGCAAAATTTTTATCACCTACACTGTGTATAGATAGCCATAATAGCAATATTCTACCTATGTTATATATATAAATATTACAAAACTACCCTCTAAAATTTCGGTTATTGTCGAAATGTACGTATCTTTGCCCGTAGAACAAGGCATGTAAACTTAGGATGATACTTGACATTGCACGACATAAATTCTTTGAGGGACTCATCTACCTATTCATCATTGCCATCTTGAGTGTGGTGTGTGGCTTTGTTGCCGTAGGCGACAACATTGCCAATGCAACCATGGCTGCCGCACCATTGCAACCCATGTTGCGCGACTTTATGCTTGCTCATCCCGTAGTATCAGCAATCATCTCGCTGATAATAATCATGGCAACGTCGATACGCATCACACGTACCTCTATCATCCACTCGCTATTCTCAACAAATACGCTGGCAGCAATGTCATTAAGCGCCGTAATAATCCTCGGCGTAGGCATGCATGGCAATATACTGTCAACACTTATCGTTGGATATCTGCTTACGGAGGCTCTCTACCGAATGTGTTTCTGTGTTAGTCCCAACCTGCAGTTGCACTATATGTTTACCTCGCATATGGCCTTGGGAGCTATGCCCCTGTTTGACTGCTCGATGCTTGCTCCGGCGTTGGTAGCACCCATCATCATCATGCTATCAAACAAGAAGCCACGAGAGATTGTGGTAGCTATTGTAGGCCTGCTACTTCCTGCCTTCGCCTACTGTTATGTCAGTTGGTTTATGGGAGGCGAGTTTTTAGATGGTATCTCGCAGATGTGGCATGGCATGATCACCCCTTCGGGACTTGCCGACGTGGACTACCTCACACTACCACGCCTTATCATGCTTGGCGCAGTTCTCTTTATTCAGATATGCACATCGCTGATATTCCATAACGATAGACTCTCGCTGTCGCTCTCGGCACGCCAGATATGGATGCTGCTACAAATATTTGTTTTGATGCTTACCATATGCTTCGTGCTGCTACCTTCAACAAGCCCAGCATCATTCATGTGCGTAGGTTTATGCATATCCATTATGGCGCCACTGCTATTCAATAGAATCGAGGGCGTAGCCTCTATGATCGTGTTTTATGCGCTATTGGGTATTGCCATATGGGCAATATAATATTGCATATGTATGTACTATATTCGGGTTTTAATCATACATTATGCAACTAAACCGAAATAATATCTAATTTTTTTTGGTATTAACGAAAATGTTTGTATCTTTGTAGTGCAAACAGGAGACAATGAGTGCACATCTCGAATAATTCTCATGGACACACCAATTTTTTACTCATTGTTCTCAAATTCTCATTAACCTAACTAACGGAGGAGACCATCTGTGAAGACGTCTCCTCCAATCTTTTTACCATATGTGCATCCATTATGGGCTTATTATGCACCTACTTATTCAGCGCCGAAGTGCGAATCGTAGCCTTGCCCATCGACACAATATTCACCTCATCTGCCGTACCGCTATAACATATCGTTCCTGAGCCAACAGATGTCACATCGAGTTTATGACAGTTAACATCAAGCGTGATGTTATCAATTCCTGAGCTGGCATGCTCAATAGTCTTTGCCGTCGTGCTACCGTCGAGGAGCAAGAATCCCATATTGGTGATTACAAGGTTGTTAGTATTCCAATGCTTCACATTATAGGTCGACGTGCTATTGCTGAGTATTTCGATTTTGGAATCTGCAGTAATACTCTCAGCCACAATAGACATTGTGCTGTTGCTGACAATCTGTAACCATGAGTGAAACCTATCGCACTCCACCTCAAGATCCATATCTGCTGTGGCAAAGATAGAGCGTAGCTTCGATGTTGAGAGCTTTACAAAGATGGGTGTCATGGGCGAGATTACCGTACTCTTAGGCTTAGCATCCTTCTTGGGGGCAATGATAAGCTGTATACCATCCATCACTCGGCAGTCGAGCCACTCCTCCTCTTGCTTCGGGTAGCTAATCTCTATGCTGCCCTCATCACCGTCAACGAGCTTTATGTCAACCGGGAGGCTTGAGACTATCTCACATAGCGCAGGAGCGCTTAGATTGATACTCTTATACTCAATATCGTTAATTGCATTAAACGTAACCTCACCACCTGCAGAGGAAACTATTCCCACTGTATGCTGCGCAGGGGCATTATATGCAAAGGCAGTAAATAGCAATACTGCAACCAATATCTTCTTCATAATCAAAGGTTTTAACAGTTAAACAAGTTATTCTTCACGATATATTGTCTGCGCATATACCGTAATCATCGAACCTCCAACCGAGAGGTTATAGATACGCTTAGGCTTTCTCCAGATAGCCGTTATGGTGTATAGTGAGCCATTCTCATCATACTCCCATACATCTGCATTGTCACGCTCGGCCTTGAAGGCCTCAATAAACTCCTTGACAAGAGCCTTGTTGTCGATAGCCGAGAACTCTTGCACACGCTTTATGATCTCGCCTGTCTGTGGATCACGCTTTACCGCCGAGCGATAGGTGATACCATGTCGATTGCACGAGATATCACCAGACATCAACTCATCAATCTTCTGCTGCGCACTACTCTGAGTAATACCCACAACGAGGAGTGCCACAATTATTAATAACTTTTTCATCTTGAAAGTGTTTATATTCAACTTATTAACAGCGCTGTCATCCTAAATATCTGCCCATGCAAGTAGCTCATCGGCCTTTGCCTCAAGCTCATCGGCACGACTAAGAACCATCTTTATATCGCTCTCGATATGCTCGACATTGTCATAGCGAATGCCATTTTCGACTATGTAGCTACCCTCATAAACATTTATTGACTCGCCGCTCTTGGGCCAAAGCATCACTATCGCCACCACAATGGCGGCCACCGAGGCTGTTGCGGCAAATAGTCGGCTAAGAGTTATACTACGTCGCACAGGCTTTTGTGGTGCTGACATCATATCCACAACACCCTCGGGCATTCCTGCAGCATACCATGCAAACATCTCTTTTAGCTCTGCCCACTCCTCAGGCACATCGCTCGTTGCAAACCAACCGTAGAGCTGCTGCTCCTCGACGTTTGTTGTGCGCCCGTCGAGGAACTTTTCGATTAGCTCTTCTATATGCTTAAGGTTATTCATCTCTCTTAGTTTTAAATTTTTGAAGTATCGCACGCCTTGCACGACTTAGGTTTTGGTATATTGCATCACTACTTATCTGCGTTGTGGAGGCTATATCTTCGACCTCCATGCCTTCGATATGCTTTAGCCGTAAAATGAGTTGTTGTTTTGCTGGCAGCGTGTCAATTATTTCGAGCAACTCTCCAAATGTATTATCTTCAGTTGTACCCTCCTCAATTGTTCGCTCACTAAATTCAACACTTGGATGCCTGCTACTACTACGTAACACATTTAATGACATATGCTTAACAACCACCATTGCTAAAGCATCGACACTACGATAGCCATCAAGCCTTTCACGCATTACGAATAACTTTAGCAACGCATCTTGGACAATATCCTCGGCAACATGGTCGCTATGAACATAACGACGGGCTGTAGCAAGCAATAATCCACGACATCGTTCAGCAAATATTTCAAACTCTCTGTTGGTCATTACATCTCTGTTTCTACACCTATGACACCAAATATGCGATTTTCTGACATTAAAGATAAATAATTATGATTAATAGACCACGCCAATGGTACCAATATTCACGTGCGGTTAGGCTTGACTTGTGCAGATAGTACCAATGTTCACATGCTGTTAGGCTTGACTTGTGCCAATGGTACCAATATTCACATGCAGTCAGGCTTGACCTGTGCAGATAGTACCAATGTTCACGTGCAGTTAGGTTTGACTTGTGCAGATGGTACCAATATTCACGTGTTGCTCTAAACTCATTATGCTCACGAAACTCACTTTAGCAAGCTGAATACTTGCGGACTACCCTTTCTACTACCCTTTAGCAAACTTGTTTGCGCACTACCCTTTAACGCCACCAAGTGCGAGTAACACTTAGGTCATCCTGAACGCAAGTAATGGTTGAGATTAAGTCGCGAGCAGAGCAAGTTTACTTGTTATGCCGAGACGTAGTAACGAAAAGGAGCGAAGCGAACTTAAAAGGAGGGTTTGCAAGCCGATGATAAGGATTCGGCTTAAATAAAAAAAAGCCGAACCCTTATCGGATTCGGCTTGAAGAGGCGGCTACCTACTCTCCCACCTAAATAGGCAGTACCATCGGCGTTAGTGAGCTTAACTTCTCTGTTCGGAATGGGAAGAGGTGGAACCTCACTGCTATAACCACCTAAAGAACCTTGTTTTACTTGGTTTGTTTTGAGTGGTACCAACTCCACTAAATCTTGACATATACCGAAGATGAGATAGTGTTACTAAGAAAGCCATTCGGGTAATTAGTACTACTCGACTTTGACATTACTGTCTTTACATCTGTAGCCTATCAACGTAGTAGTCTCCTACGCCCCTCAAGGGAAAACTTATCTTGGAGATGGCTTCGCGCTTAGATGCTTTCAGC
>JAZNQJ010000120.1:0-1802 GCA_045590115.1 Alistipes sp.
AGATGGGTGCCATGATGCCTGGTAGCGAGGCTCTCATAGATGACTTGGTGGATGCTATGGAGACATCAACTCGCCCTACGATATGGGATAACCTCCTTGCGTCGGTAAACAACTATATCATCGCAGGTACTATCTTGGGTCTTATCATCGCACTTAAGGTGCGTCGTGATCCTCAGATATTTAATAAGGAGTAGGGTATGGAGCATAAGATTGATGTGTCGGTAGTCGTGCCGTTCTATAATGAGGAGGAGTCGCTCGCCGAACTTGTGCAGTGGGTAGATAGGGTTATGCGTGAGCATAGCCTCAGCTATGAGATAATAATGGTTGATGATGGCTCTACTGACCGCTCGTGGAGCGTTGTTGAGCAGCTACGTAAGGAGTATAGCTCGGTGCGAGGTATCAGCTTTATGCGTAACTATGGTAAGTCGGCGGCACTCTATTGTGGCTTTGATATGGCACGTGGCGAGGTTGTCATCACTATGGATGCCGACCTGCAGGACTCTCCTGACGAGATTCCTGAGCTTCGCCGCATGATACTTGAGGATGGCTACGACCTTGTGTCGGGATGGAAGCGTAAGAGGTATGACCCTATAGGCAAGCGCTGGCCAAGCAAGTTCTTCAACTTTACGGCACGCCTAATGTCGGGCATTAAGCTCCACGACTTTAACTGCGGCCTTAAGGCCTACCGCCGTAAGGTGGTCAAGGCTATCGAGGTATATGGCGAGATGCACCGCTATATCCCCATCTTGGCTAAGCATGCGGGCTTCAAGCGCATCGGCGAGAAGGTTGTCGAGCATCACGAGCGTAAGTACGGACACTCTAAGTTCGGCATGGAGCGCATGATAAAGGGCTATCTCGACCTTATCTCGGTTACGTTTATGTCCTACTTTGGTCGCTCGCCAATGTACTTCTTCGGAGGTCTTGGCACGCTGATGTTCCTGTTAGGATTCATCGCCGTAGCCTGGATTATTGTGGATAAGTTCGTATCGGGACATCCACTAACTAACCAACCACTCTTCTACCTTAGCCTTGTGGCTATACTCCTGGGCGCTGTACTCTTCCTTGCGGGCTTCCTCGGCGAGCTTATCAACCGTCGCTCGACGGAGCGTAACAGCTACCTCATAGACAGAAATCTTGATAATGAAAATAACTAACACACACTATGATTCAACGTATTCAGACACTCTATCTGCTTGTGGTGACAGCACTTATGTCACTCACGCTCTTTATGCCTATCGCTACATTTGTTGTCTCGGGACATAGCTACGAGCTTACAGCCTTTGCGCTAAGCTGTGAGGGTGTGTCGTATGCAACAATATGGATGGGCGTGATGCTCTCGTTGGCTACGCTGCTTCCGTTTGTTACCATCTTCCTGTTTAAGAAGCGTACACTCCAGGTGCGCCTATGTGCCGTTGAGCTTGTGCTGTTGCTCGGCTCGCTGGTGATGATTGGCCTCTACTATTGGCTCACATCACGTATCTTCGAGGGACTCACTATCGACCACCGTCAGTTTGGCTGGGCAGCACCTATGCCTGTAGTGTCATTGGTGCTTACCTACCTTGCAAGTCGTGCGATATTCAAGGATGAGGTGTTGGTACGCTCGCTTGACCGTATTCGTTAATTCGAGAATTATCCTAACATAGAGGAGGCTGAATAAAAAGAGTATTTTGTCGTTCTTTGCCGTGATAAGTCATTATCTACGTCCGCTAACGAATTATCAATAGCAATGAGCAGTACGTTTTAGTACAGCCCATCGCTATTAAATTCGCCGAGCGTTGTATCTAATGCCTTCTGACGTCAAA
>JAZNQJ010000121.1:0-9043 GCA_045590115.1 Alistipes sp.
CCAATTTTCCCTGAAAATTAGGCAGCGAGTGCGTAATTGTTATTGCCATTTATAGCTTGAGCGTTCAGTTTAACGAGACCCCACACAAGGCTCGACATGCTTACAATCGAATTCTACCTGCTGTCAAAACCGGTCACCCCCGTTAAGATGTCGGTTATGCTCTATGTTGAGTAGCCCTTAAGAGCTATATACCTATATAGGTAAACAACACCGTAGCACTATCGTAGTGGCATTTGTGGCAATGCAAATGCGGTGCAAAGATAAGAATAATTTGCCGAAAGAGAAAATAATTTTTAAATTTGCAGATATAATAGCACAAAATATGGGAAATAGAGTTATTGAGCTACGTGGCGTGTCGATATACCATGGCGAGGCAGATAGCAAAACAAACATCGAGAACGACCTAATACTATCCAACATCGACCTCAGGGTTGACGAGGGTGAGTTTGTATATCTTATCGGCCGAGTAGGCTCTGGCAAGAGTACGCTACTCAAGACTCTATATGCCGAGATTGAGCCTGCTTCGGGCAGTGCCGAGGTTGTGGGCTTCGACCTATGCAACCTACGCCGTCGTGACATCCCCGCACTACGACGCTCTATGGGCATAGTATTCCAGGACTTCCAGCTACTCACCGACCGCAACGTGTTCCTCAACCTCTACGACGTGATGCGTGCCACAGGCTGGCGCAAGGAGGAGGATATACGCAAGCGCATAGATGAAGTACTAACACTTGTAGGCCTTGAGCATAAGTGCTACAAGATGCCTTTTGAGCTTTCGGGGGGCGAGCAGCAACGACTTACCATAGCACGTGCGCTGGTCAACAGACCACGCCTAATACTCGCCGACGAGCCTACAGGGAACCTTGACCCTGTAACCGCTGAGGGTATCATGGAGATATTTCATAAGATTGCTAAGAGCGGCTGTGCCGTAGTAATGTCGACACACAACATATCGCTTATCGAGCAGTTCCCCTCACGCACCCTACTATTTGCTAAGGGAGGCGTTACGGAGCAGGATATCAACAAGCTGATATCAATGATGGGATAACATAAATCCCTGCTGACAGAAGCAATCAGCAGGGATTTATTATTATCTGGGTCTACCGCCACCACCGGGGCCACCACCCTGTGAGCCTATGGTTGTAACCACACTACTTGGCGTAAAGCTTGTTAGCTGAGTACCAGAACTCCACACTCCACCAGAGTACCAACCATGCCACATATCATCATAGCCTGATAGCGTACCCGAAGACTCTACTCTATAGCTTGAGCCTTGAATAAGTTCTGGTGAGGAGAAGAAGAAATTAGCACCACTTATTTGGAAAGGCACTTCAAAGGTAAGTATTGGCTGCGACTGACCGTCAAGCACAGCAAGCATCTGACCTACTGACACAGACACACCGCCATACGACACCACACATTGTTTACTCTGTGTCGATGGCGTAGACTGCAAAGTGGCGCCGTAACCAATCACCGTACCGCCATTAATCTTGAAATTGTTGCTATTGTCAACATCTATACCGGCCTCGGGAGCGCCCTTGGAGCTAACGCCAATCACAAGACCACCATCAACAGTAAGGGTTCCGTTACAATCTATACCATCATTATTTGAGGAGTGAGCATAGAGACGACCACCAGTAATCGTAAGTGCCGATGCAGCATTTATAGCATCGTCGTAAGCATCAATAACAATATCGCCCCCCGAAATGGTGATAGATGACTTGCTCTCGAGTCCCTCCGAACCCTCGCTACGTCCTGTAACCGAGATATTCAGTTCTCCTCCTGAGATCACAACATTACCATCTGCCTTAACACCTTTGGGCGAAGAGGTGAGCTGCGACGAGTAGGTATAACGTGTTCCCAACGTTGTGATTGCGGTAGTACCACCCTTGATATATACATCGGTATCTGCATTTAGTCCCTTACCTCCCGAGCCACTCGATGAAAGGATGTGGTTGCCACCCAAAATCTCGATGTTAGCATCTGCCTTGAGAGCCGCCGATGAGGATGTATCCATCTGCTCACTATCGTAGTAAGCATTGCCAGAGGTGGCAATATCGAGTATGCCTCCAGCAACAGTAATGTTCATATCACTTTTAACACCCTTGCCCGCAGTACCTGCAACACGAGCATAGAGCTTACCGCCGGCGATATAGGCTCCAGTGCCATCATCCGAGTCACCCTTGACATGAACACCATTCTTCGCCGCCGACTCCACCACAACGGTAGTTCCTGGACGCTGATAGTAGCAGCCGTCTGTGGCTATTGCGTGGTTATACTTACCATTTACCACGATAGCACCGCTACCACTTATAATTATATTACCCTCGGCAAAAAATGCACCTTTACGATCCTCGTTAAATACTCCCGCAGGGGTATATACATCTTCGCCATAGGTAACACAATCTGTAATACGGTTGGTAGTACCCTCTGCAAGGTCGACATAGATACGCTTCTTTGACTGGGAGTTAATAGCAGGGCCGCGCTGTGAGGTAATGTCTACACCATACAATGAGAGTTTATATTTGTTGTCGCTATAAACCTTAAGACTACCATCTGTTGTTGTGCCAATGAGGAGTATTTCTACGCCACTAACGCCATTTGATACAAGGTCAATGGCTACATGCGCACCTTCAACATAGCTTAGCACCCCACTATTCGTACTACTTACCGACGCTGTATTACCATCGTAATGCACGACTACAAGGTGTGAAAAGGTATTAAGCTCATAAAAGAAATCAACGTTATCGCCTATAACATCGTATGTTAAATCATCAGCCCACTCGCCTGTCCACTTATCAATATTAAGGTTAGGCTCAGGGCGTGATTGATTATCGACAACGCCACTATCGTCCGATGGAGTGTCGGTCTCGTTATCCTTAGGCGAGGTGGTGTCGTCTGTTGGGGGAGTCTCTATCTGAGTGGTATCATCATCAGGTGGCGATACAACAATCTCTGGGTCGCAAGAGAGCGAAATAAGTAGCACCAAGACCATACTTACGGAGGAAATAAGTCGCTTCATAGGCGTGCAATCATTTAGTGAGCAATATGTTACTACTGCAAATATACTAAATTTTCAAAAATTACAACACTTGGTTCTTAATTTTTTACTCCTGAGCTTTACTGCGTTTGAAGTAGCTCTTGATACGTCGCCAACCCTCAGCACCCACGATAAGTAGGCCTGTGTACTGCGTGAGCTTGGCCATACCAAAGAGTGCTACCCACAGTGTACCCTTGGCTGCCGCAGATATGGGGAGTAGCGCCTGAGCAAACGAGAGAATGTAGAACAGCACACAGAGGATAAGCACTATTACCCCTGTGCGAAATGATAACCCCTGAAGAAAGCCCCGTATCTTTGACCACAATCGCTTGAAAAACTGTTTCATAAGGTATGTGTATGTTGCTTCAATCCCTCTAAATTAAACGCCTCAAACTTAGACATAGTATTGGTAATGGTAAAAATATTAGCAACATTGCAACTACACCATTATCAATGCCCAAACTATAAATCGACCACACTTGCCCACAAACATCCATAGTGCAGAGGGTAGAAACTTTGCCTTGTAAAAGCCTAAGACAATGGCAAAGATATCGCCAACGAAGGGTACCCATGTGAGCAGTGCAAGGGCAGCACCCCACCGTTCGACCTTAGATTTATGTTTTTCGATAGTCTCATGCTTTACCCTAAACCAGCGTTCGAGCCACTCTGTCTTTCCGAGCCACCCCACCCAATATGAGGTAAGGCCTCCAAGCCAATTGCCAAGCGTAGCAACCGCCACAGTAATCACTGGGTCGCCACCCAAGGCAAGCATGCCTATGAGCAACACATCGGAGCTAAAAGGGAAGATGGTAGCTGCGAGAAACGACCCGATGAAGAGTCCTATATATCCATATTCAAGAAGAGCCTCCATAATATTTCAATTGCGCAGTGCAAATGTAGTAATTATTTTGTGATGAAAAAAATACAAAACTGAGGTGACCCTACAAGATTTTGTCCAAACTTGCGGGGTCACCTCTCTTACTGACTCTTAAATGGGTCTCTACCTTAGAAGCTGCTTTGAATTTTATTGAAAGAGCTTCTTAGATTACCACTCCACGAACTTACCCTTACCCTTGAAGACGCCAGAAATCTTATTGCCTAAATCATCGTGGCAGTCGATAGTGAAGATATAGGTCTCGTTATCGACCTTCTCAACATTAACACTACCATCGACCAATGGGGCAAAGTCGACATAACCGGCCGTCATATACCAGCTATTCTGCTGCATAAACTGACCTCCGAGGTCCTCGGCAGAGCCAGGGATAAAGTTACCTTGTCGTGTACCAGGGGTGTAATAGCCCTCTATCTCTGTACCACTCTTAGATAGTTGAAGGTCTATCTGGAACTCATCGCCTCTCTCCTCGCCAGTAACAGGGTCGAGATACTCAAACAGGTATACCTGGCAGGTGTTACAACCCGTGTTCATCGAGTCACCAACATAGGCGCCCACAAAGACTCCATCTTCGATATTAAAGTGGTGGTCGCTGCGAAGCGTGCTAAGACCCTCTGTAACGGTCGAAGAGTAGATATCAATATCCAACGAGCCCTCGTATATAATATGGTGTACCTCGTTATTATCGAGAGTAACAAAGGCCTCTATACCATTCTCGGTAACATTGACGCGAGCATCTATAAACACCTCGGTACTAATTTTATCGCTCGTAAGCGTGAGGTTGCTATATCCATTATAGACTGTATTAGGTGTGGTATCGGAACCAAACTGATACTCACCAACAGGAATGGTAGCCACCTCCTCACCCTCGGCAGCCGTAGCCGAGTAGAGGTCGAGAATATAGTATGTCGAGTTGCCATACATATTGCCACCACTGCTTACGCCTACCTCCGAGAGCATGACGCGATAGTTGTAGCTCTCCTGCGAACGGTTGCCATAGTAGAGGCTGCCATCGAGAGTCGTGGCATAGAACGTAGTAGTGATATTCTGCTCGGTACGCTGCATTACGGCTATCGACTCACTATGTTTACCGTATGAGAGTGTAACCGTGCCTCGGCGCTCCTCCTTGGTATCGTTCTCCTTGACGCTATATTCAACAATGTCGCCTATGCTTATTATCTCAATCCACTCGACATTACTCGTAGCATCGAGCGTGGTCGCCTTATCGCCATTTTCTACGATGTAGGTGATGCTACCTGTACCACCCTCAGCCTCAAACCACACCCCACTATTAGAGATGATTTTCAGCGTGGGCTCTTCGGTATTCGAATTTGCAGGGTCATCGTTGCAAGCAAAGAGGCCAAGCGCAAGAGTGCAAATAAGAAGTATTCTTTTCATTGTCTAAATCGGTTTAAGCTACTCTGGGTCTGCTGGGCGGAATGGCTCCGACATAAAGACTGTGGTAGTTGGGCCATTATCGAAGCCCCAAACAACAATCTGATAATCATAGAAACCATTAACTGTCTTGCTTAAATCGGAATTGCTAATTGTCTGCTCACCTGTAAAGAGGCGGGGGTTCAACTGGGTCTCATACTCTGGCAATAGATTGTCAATAAGGTCGTCATAAGACTTATCCTCGCCAGGACCATAACCACTCAAAGTGGCTACCTTCTCAACCGTTACATAGTATTGGTCGTTGGTAGTAGGAGTTACGGTGAAGTTGACCGAAGAGCGCGTCATCGAGTTGATTGTAATAGTAAACTCGTTAGATGATTGCTGAGGAGTAAGTGTGGTGAACTCCTTAACTACGACATCTGTTGCAAGTGAGCCATCAGCGTTGACGCCGAAGACAAAGAAAACATATTCGGTACTCCAGCGGAGTGCACCAATATCGGCAACACGATAACCATCATTTGTATACCAACCCATTACCGTAAGCCAGTCATAGCCACTCGACGAGCCCTCACTCTGCCAACTTGCTACAACTCTGTCGTAGATACCATCAACCGAGCCATAACGCTCCTCAAACTTTGCACGTGTGCGGCACTCATAGTAGTACTTGAAGTCGCCATTGGGGGTAATATATATGTCAGCACCATTCCAAGCGAGGTTGGTCACCTCAACCTCAATAGTAGGCTTTGCATCTGGTACGGCAGGGGTAGTAATGATATCGCTAAGGAATACCTCAGAGGTCATTGTCGAGGTGTTGCCATCATAGCCAAATACCACTACATAGTACTGCTTCTCAGGCTCTACAACAACCTCATTCTGCACAGGGCCGCTCGAAAGACGCTGATAGAACTTCTCCTCGGCAATAAGCGACTCTGCCAATGCCTTGCCACCATCGGTGCCAACCTCCTCGGCAGTAAATAGCGAGTGGAAGTAGGTAACAGAGTAGCTATTAGGAACAACACTATACGTCACCTTGTCATGGCTAAGCTCGTCAACAGTGATGTTAACCGAGAGGTCAACAACAGGGTCGGTAGGCTTGAACTCCTCCGAGTAGAAGACCTTGGTAGTAGGGCCATTCTCGAAGCCCCAAACCACAACCTTATAGCTCTTAAAGCCGTTGACCGACTTACCGAGGTCGCTGTTGGTGATTGTCTTAGTACCGGTGAACGTGCGCTGCTCAATCTGGTTGTTATATTGAGGCAAGAGGTAGCGAATAAGCTCCTCGTCGCTCTTGTCGGCATAGGGTGCCAACACATCAGTAGTCTCCAATGTTACGTAGTATGGATCATTGGTAGTGGTTGTAACTGTGAACTCAACAGACGACTTGGTCATCGCATCAATCGAAATAGTGATGTCGTTCTCCGAAGCTACTGGTGCTACGGTCGCAAACTCTGCGGTAGCGACACTCGATGTGACGTTACCCTCATCGTCGATACCGAAGCAATAGGCTACGTAGTCGCTACCCCAGCTGAGGTTGGCGATATCGCTATCCTTGATGTTGTAGGTGCGCTCGCCCTCGCGCTGCTCAAGCTGCATGTAGTACTGCCATGGGTCGTCGTAGCCCATATCCTCATACATCTTGGCGGTAGACTCCCACTCTGCAATGCGGTCGGCGATGATAGCCTCGCTATTCTCGGCATACTTCTTAGCAAAGAGCTCTGCACCCATAACGCCAAGCACATACTTGATATCCTCCGAAGGTGTCACTGCAATATCGGCATTGTTCCACTCGATATTGCTTACCTCAAGTTCGATAGTGGCCAGCGTAGGCTGAGGCTCAGGCTCCTCGCTCTTGGCAGCCTGATTAATGGTAATAGTGCGTGAGTCAGCCTGAGGATACTTTACGCTAAGCTCTGCCTCACGGGCCTCAGTTGACTCGTTAGGCTCTACCACAAAGGCGATATTATTTGGCTCCACGGTGATGTCTACAATCCACTCGGCATCATTTACAATGTTTAGCTCTACACCCTCTATCGCATACTCGATGGTGTAGCCAACACTATAATTACCACCCTCGGCCTTAACCGAGATGCTCTGCTTATCGAGAGCTACAATAGGCATCGCCTCAGGCTGAGGTTCTGGTTCAGGGTTTTTATCGCAACTTGTCAGCGCAAGTGCCACAATTGTCAAAAGTGCAAATATCTTTTTCATATCTCTAATTATTTTTTGCTAACATTATAATATTACTCCTCCTTTGGGCGGTCAGGCGTTGTAAACTCCTCAACAAACAGAGGCGTTGTTGGACCATCCTCCGACATGCCAAAGATGAAGACGCCATAACGCTTATTTGGCATGAATTGCTGTGAACGAAGCTCGTATGGCTTGTACACATCCTCACCTACAAGGCAATAGAGGCGAACAATATCGCACGATGGACGAGAGGTATTTTTAAGAATCTCGTACTGAATAAATGCATCATCCTTACGACCGGTGTTGCCTGGCGAGAAGTACCACTCATACCAATCCATATTGGTGATTGTAATGAAGTATACAGCATCGGGATCCGAAGGCGTAACGTGCGCCTCAAGGATATACTTGTTGAATGCTACATCCCACTCACACTTAGTAACTTCCACATCGAAAGTCGTATCCTTGGTCTCAGGCTTCTTTGTTGTGAACTTACGCTTAGTCATCTGGGTTGTAATATTACCCTCCTCATCTAAGCCATAAGCATACGCCATGTATTCGGTATCCCACTCAAGAATATTATATAGGTTGTCCGATGACTCTTCGAGGTCGCCAGAGCGAAGGTCCTGTCGCATAATCTCCTTCCAGTCGACACCCTCGTAAAGAGAGGCCGCATACTGCCAGAAGGCAAAGTCGTGTTGCATTAATACATTGTCACTATTCTCGAATGTTGTCTCATAGTCGCTAACCTCGTCCAACCAGAAATAGTATGACGCGCTCTTGTCGTTAGGCTCAATAGTGAAATTTGCCGAAAGACCCGTGATGTCGGTAACATCAATATTTATGCTCTCCTCGCCATCGGGCGTAGTAATGCGCTCCGAACGATGAAGTTTGCCAAAGATTTGCTTCTTCTCGCTGTCGTACTGGAAGTATAGCAGACGATAGTTCGAATGACCAATAAGACCGCTAAATGTCAAGCTCTGCTCACCTCGGAAAATCATACTCTCAGCATTGGGATTACTAAGCTGGTCCATAACAATAACCTCATCCTCACCGCCAAGATACTTATTCGTATCCGACGCTAAACAAGCATAGTAGTAGTCAACCTCCTCCGATGGTGTTATGGTGATTGTCACAGAGTCTGCCGACAACTCATCGACTTTCACCTCAAACGTACCCTCCACTAAAGGCTTAGCATCTGGCTCATCTGGGCCAGGTTCCGGAGTAGGTTTCTGCTCACAACTTACTGTTGTCAATGCAACAAACACTGAGTACACAAATAGTGTAGCCTTAGTAATAATTCTCATCCCTGTAGTTTTTAAAAATTTAAATAAATTAACTGTGATTAATAATGTTATTCAAATAACAATGCAAATATAAAGAAAAATTTTATTTTCCAAATATTTTTACAAAAAAATGCAATTTGGTGAACATATTTTATTAAAAAATGTATACCTTTGCGATGAATATTAGGGGTGTGTAGCACACCAGCATATAGAATTATAGTAAACCTAAAACATATAACTAACGTT
>JAZNQJ010000122.1:0-4521 GCA_045590115.1 Alistipes sp.
TCGTAGCGGTAGTTCGACAAGCCAAACAATGCACCCACGCCCACATCATCAATACCACCGAGCATGGCACGATCCATCGCCTCGGTATGGTAAGCCCAATCGCTCTTGGGTCCTGTGGGGTGAAGCTTCTCGTAGGCCTCACGATCGTAGGTCTCCTCAAAGAGGATATATGTGCCAATACCGGCATCCTTCAGTCGGGTATAGTTTTCAACCGTAGTAGCTGCGATATTCACGTTCACACGACGTATAGCACCATTCTTATGGTGTATCGAGTAGATGGTATCTATCGACTCAAGGACATACTCTATAGGACTCTGCGTAGGATGCTCGCCGGTCTCAAGAGCAAGACGCTTATGACCCATATCCTGGAGCGCAATAACCTCACGACGTATCTCCTCCTGGGTAAGCTTACGGCGAGGTATGGTACGGTTTTTAGCGTGGTAAGGACAATATACACAGCCATTTACGCAGTAGTTTGACAGATACAATGGCGCAAACATCACTATACGATTGCCATATATCTGCTCTTTAAGTCTACGTGCGATGGCATACATACGCTCCTCAACCTCCTTATCCTCGACCTCGATAAGCACAGCGGCCTCACGATGTGTTAGGCCACCACCCTTCTCGGCCTTAGCCAAAATCTCCTCTATGAGTGCCTTATCGGCCTTATGGTCTATGGCATACTGCAGCGTCGAGCGAATCTCACCATCGTGGATAAACTCGGCAGCATGCTCCGACATTACGTTATACTCTATGTTGCTCATAATCAGTTATTAAAAGTTAAAGTCACCACGTGCATAATCTATATGATAGCCAATGGTTTGTAGTTCCTCCTCGAGTGCTGCGAGGCCTTCGGCAGCCTCCTTGCCCCACGAGGCTTTATTCTCGTATATGGCATACTTTGCCCTGATGTCAGATGGCGAGAGGTTGGGCATCACGACGTTTGCTCCAGAGAGTATCCCTTCCAAACGACCTCGTGGGCTAAGTGTTGCAAGTGCCGTTGTCGATGGTATAAGTGCCTTAGGCAACATAAGTCGCACTATAGCCACCGTAGCAAGCACCATGCGCAGGTCGCCCGCAGGCTCGCCACCAAGTGGCGTTGCACGATGTGGCAGAAAGGGGCCTATGCCCACCATCTCGGGACGCATGCGAGCTATAAGCTGCAGATCCTCAACAATATGGTCTATGGTCTGTCCCTTAACGCCTATCATCATGCCCATGCCCGTCTGATATCCTATCCTCTTTAGCGACTCAAGACAATCGAGCCTATGCTTCAGTCCACGCCCTGCGGGGTGCAGACTCTCGTACAGAGCCTCATTTGCCGCCTCATGGCGCAGTAGGTAGCGGTTAGCACCCGCCTCGTAGAGCCTACGAAAAGAGTCCTCGCCACGCTCGCCAAGTGAGAGTGTTATCGCCACATCAGGGTACTCTCGGCGCATTGTTGACACAAGCTCCGTAAGCCACTTATCGGTATGAGTGCCATCCTCGCCACCCTGAAGCACAAAGGTGCGGAAACCAAGCCTATAGCCCTCCTTGCAGCACTCCATAACCTCGTCTAAAGTAAGACGGTAGCGTTCGGCCTGGCGGTTGCTGCGACGTAGGCCACAGTAGAGGCAGTCGCAGCGACAGTAGCTCGACAGCTCTATGAGGCCACGAATATATATGCCAAGTCCGAACTGCTCACGTGCAGTTCGGACAGCATTATCACGCAAGAGTTGGAGCATGTAGTCATCTTTGGCACACACTGTAAGTAGTGCCTTAAGGCTCACGTTGTCGAGCCTGCCATAGGATGTTAACTGCTCAACTAACTCTCTCATTTTTAAGGTTATCGCTTCTTAAGCTCGGCATCAAAGGTCTTCTTGCCATCACCATAAGCGGTGTGAACACTTGGACCTGAGATACAGCCACCGTCGCAGACCATCACCTCGATGAACTGTGCAGGGGCCTTACCTGTCTTGCCGTAGGCCTTAAGCAGAGCTACATTCTTCTTATTAAGACCTGCAATCTGCAATGTTGTGAAGTCGAGCTTGCCATCTACCAACTCCTTAACAGCGGCTGTTACACCACCATTCTCAGCAAAGCCATGAGCTGAGCGGCGTGATGCGCAGTCTACAGGGTGGATATTAGCCTCGCCAAGCTCAATATTCATACCGCCAAGGATAGCGTGAACCTCCTCGTAGGTAAGCACGAAGTCAACCTTACCCTCGAGGCCCTCACGACGTACCTCCTTACGCTTTGCGATACATGGGCCTACGAACACGAGCTTTGCATTAGGATACTTCTCTCGTGCAAGCTCTGCGGTGTAGATCATTGGCGAGTATGTGCTTGAGATATACTTCTTAAGCTCTGGGGCGTGCTTTGCAGCCATCTCCATATACGATGGGCAGCACGATGTGGTCATGAATGGCTGACCCTCCTCCATCTTCTCGGCAAACTCATGAGTCTCCTTTTCGGTAGTAATCTCAGCGCCACGTGCCACCTCGATAACATCCTTGAAGCCGATAGCCTTGATTGCGCCATATACCTGCTCGGTAGGTACGTTATACTGCGAGAGGATTGATGGAGCCACCATAGCTACCACCTCCTCGCCACGACGTATAGCCTCCAAGATATCAAATACCTGAGAGATCTCGAAGATAGCACCGAAAGGACAAGCGTTCATACACTTACCGCAATAGATACACTTCGACTCATCGATATGCTCTACGCCATACTCATCCTTAGAGATTGCACCTACAGGGCAAGCCTCCTCGCAAGGTACAGGGATATAAACGATAGCGTGGTATGGACAAGCGGCGAAACACTTACCACAGCTGATACATACGTTGTGGTTGATCTTACCCTGCGATGTATCGGGATCAAACTCGATGGCATTCTTAGGACAAGCATGCTCACAAGCACGTGCCACACAGCCACGACAGAGGTTGGTGATATCGTAGTTAGTACGTACGCATGATGAGCAAGCCTCATCGATTACGCACATGATGTTGTCCTTAATCTTCTTACGGTCGAGAGCCATCTTAGCATATGCTGATAGAGGCATAAGCTCATCTTGCTCATCTGTCATGTCGTAGCCCAGCAATGGCAACGACTTATACTTCCATACGGCACGCTCCTTGTGGATGCAGCAGCGGCCACGCACCTTCGAATTACGAGGGCTAAACTCAATGGGTACTCGGTCGATTTTCTCGACGAGCGCACCCTCATTCCAGAGGCCCACAAGCTTAGTGAGAAGTCTCTGGCGCACGATCATTACGTTATTCTTAATTGCCATACGAGTGGTGTTAGTATTATTAATTGAGCAAAGATACTATTTTTTGCTATAATTCGGAAATATATTGACCCTTTTTTATATGTCGCACCTCAAAATTATTCTCCTTTATGGCGTTTGGGTTGCTCTTTTCGCCTCTCACGCGCATGCGTGCGTGCGTTCGTGCGCTGGTAATAATAAAGAGTAGCTCGTGCCTAAAGGTACTAAAGCGCAACTCACACCTAAAGGGTTATTATCGTGAGTCTCTCTTTAGTTTGCCGTCAGCGAGCGCACTGTGCTTAACCCTTAACAAAAAAAGGCACTCAGCCAAAGCCGAGTGCCAATTGAAAGTATTTACATCTAAAAATTACTTCACATAAGTTACAGTCATAGTATCCAAACGCACCTGGGCTGTCAACGAAGCAATACTAAACTCTCCAGATGTACCATCAAGTGAAACGGTCACCTTGTCGCTTGATGTTGTAGCGGCACTTCCGATTGAGTTCTTAAGTGAAGTTGCATATGATGAGCTATTGCAATCAAAAACAATAGTCTTAATATTGCCTGGTGCCGTTACCGTAATGCTCGAGTTAGCATAGAAACGAGCAGGTTTTGCATAATCTGCAACATTGTTTGTTGATTTAGCCTTGTCATTTGTTAGTTTTACGCCATTCTGCTCCCATACCTGCTGGCTGGCTGTAAACTCCGTACGATTAGCCTTGTCAGCAAATGAAAGTGTTGCATCAACACTAACTCCTACATCCCAATAGCCTGTATTAGCCTGATTCCATGGATCGGTAATGATAAAGTAGTTCTTACCATCTGTAGGAACAACAAGATCATTTGTCTGATTCCACTTATATCCCAATTACACTCCTTAGATGCAGGGTTCATACGGCAGAAGATTACACCGGTATAACCCTCAGGAACAGTTGTCTGATAGATATCCAAACTACCATCAACAAGCTCCATAGTTTGCCAAGTATATGCATCTCCATTACCAAAGAAGTATGCAGCATACCACGCACCATCGCTTGGCCAAGCGTCATCTGGATACAAGTAGATATTTGCCTCTGCTGGCTCTGGCTCAACAATAGGCTCCGTCTCAGTGGTAGCAGTTGCTGTAGCAGGCTCAGATGCGAGATACTTCTGGTCGGCTGGAATAGCTACAACGGTAAATGTATACTCAGTAGCGTACTCGCCCGTAAATACGTAAGCAGGCTCAGTAACGGTCTCAGGCTGCTCAACGCCAACGGCTACGGTATATG
>JAZNQJ010000123.1:0-5908 GCA_045590115.1 Alistipes sp.
GAGGTCGGGTATCAGCGTTGTCTGCAACTATCTTAATCTCTTTTGCCAAGCATAAATTTTAGCACTAATACTTTGTGGTTGTCACATAATTTTTTATCTTTGCATTGTGTTAATTGCTCTAAATGAAAATGAACAAGATTAAGGATATACTATCTAAGATTCGTAGCTGCATTTCGCCTGTTTACGTGACACTGTTTGTTGCGGCATTCATACTATGGTACATAACCAAACTCGGCGAGACATATACAACCGAGCATGAGGTGACAGTGCTTATCGACAGCGATCAGCAGCTCAACGTCAAGTGTACCATTCGTGGCAAGGGAACAAATCTTGTGGGCTACACACTATTCTCACGTCATGATAAGTTCAATATCCCCTCTACGGAGCTAACATTCGACATGGAGAGTGTAGCTGAGGATGGCACTCCAATGCACCATGTGGCAACAACATCGCTTCAGCAGGCTATAGCTGCCCGCATGAAGGATATCGAGATTATCTCGGTAGGTGCTGTGCCACCAATACCCTATAAGCTAATGTGCGATTAGCACAACGAGAGAGTATTCACTATAAATTATATATATATGTATAAGGTGGGAATAACAGGAGGCATTGGCTCGGGTAAGAGTACTGTGTGTGGCATGCTACGTGAGCGTGGTGTGGCCGTATATGACTGCGATGCACGAGCAAAGGAGCTTATGCGCTCAGATGCTACTATGGCTCAGGATATTGTGGCACGCTTTGGTGCGGAGAGCTTTGCCAATGGCGAGCTAAATAGAGCCTACCTTGCCCAGCGTGTGTTTAATAACGAGGTGGAGCGTGCAGCACTGAATGCCATTGTTCATCCTCGTGTGATGGCTGACTTTGAGACGTGGGCTGCAGAGGCTGAGGGCGACTACTGTGTGCTTGAGTCGGCGATACTCTTCGAGTCGGGATTCGATGCTAAGGTAGATATCGTTGTGGCTATTATGGCTCCTGAGGAGGTGCGCTTAGAGCGTGCCATGCAGCGTGATGGCGTTACTAAGGAACTGGTCGAGGAGCGTATGCGTTGCCAGCTTAGCGACGATGAGCTTATATCAAAATCGAAGTACGCAATAGTGAATATCGAGTTCGACGAACTTGAGGAGGATGTCGAGCAGTTGCACCGCCGTTTAAGCTATGATGCACGCCACCAGCAAGATTAATATCAATTGGGCGCAGGTAATGGCTATTGTCAACCTGACGCCCGATTCGTTTTATGAGCATAGTCGTAACCTTACGCTCAGCGATGCAAGCAAGAGTGTGGAGCGTGCTGCAAGCGAGGGTGCCACGATTGTAGATATTGGAGGCTACTCATCACGACCAGGAGCTGCTGATGTATCTACTGATGAGGAGTGGCATAGGGTGCGTCTTGGCCTTGAGGCTGTACGTGGTGCAGATTGTGGGGTAGTGGTATCGATAGATACCTTCCGCAGCGAGATTGTACGCAGAGCCTATGAGGAATATGGCGATGTTATCATCAACGATATCTCTGCCGGCGAGCTTGATGCCAAGATGATAGATACCGTAGCTCGCTATGGCCTTATGTATGTGGCTATGCATATGCGTGGTGTGCCTCAGACCATGCAGCAGATGACCCATTACGATGGGGGTGTGGTGCGTGGTGTTGTGGAATACTTTCGAGAGCGAGTCGTTCAGCTACTTGATGCTGGCATTGAGCCAAGTAAGCTAATCCTTGACCCAGGCTTTGGCTTTGCCAAGAGTGCCGAGCAGAACTACGAGCTGCTAATACAGCTCAGTGAGCTGCGAGAGTTGGGCTATCCTATCCTTGCGGGCGTATCAAGAAAATCTATGATATATAAGCCTCTGGGTATTACTGCCAGCGATGCGTTGCCAGGCTCGTTGGCCTTGGCGTGGGAGGCGTTGCGTGGTGGTGCAACAATTATTCGTGCGCACGACGTAGCTCCTACACGTCAACTTGTTGACCTATATAACTACTATAACCGTTAGCCGATGATCAAGGTTGAAAATATTGTTAAGCGCTTTGGTGACCTCGAGGTATTGCATGGAGTGTCGCTCGATGTGCGTAGTGGCGAGATACTCTCTATTGTGGGCGCAAGTGGCGCAGGTAAGAGTACGCTGCTGCAGATTATAGGCACGCTCATGACTCCCGACTCAGGTAGTGTGATGATTGATGGCGTAGCACTTGACACTCTTAACGAGCGTGAGCTATCTACGTTTCGCAACCGTAAGATAGGCTTTGTATTTCAGTTTCACCATCTGCTTGAGGAGTTCTCGGCACGAGAGAATGTTATGCTCCCGATGCTTATTGGTGGCGTGGAACGTAGTGCCGCCGAGCGTCGTGGCGATGAGTTGCTCAGCTTAGTTGGTATGTCACATCGTGCTACGCATCGTCCCTCGGCACTTTCGGGAGGCGAGCAGCAGCGTGTGGCCATAGCTCGTGCCTTGGCAAATAATCCTGCGGTGGTGCTTGCTGATGAGCCTACCGGAAACCTCGACTCGGCAACACGTGAGGATATTCAGCATCTCTTCTTTGACCTTCGTGAGCGCACACAGCAGACATTCATCATCGTGACACACGATGAGAAGCTCGCCGAGATGTCGGATCGTAAAATTGTGATGAGCGATGGACGTATTAAGTAGCGAGCTATCACGTGAGGAGCTACGTGAGCTTCTTGAGTCGTTGCACGACAGGTACAACCAAACATCGTTCATCGAGCCTGACCCTATCAGCGTGCCTCACTCGTTCAGCGAGAGGGTAGATCGTGAGATTGCAGGATTCATGGCCTCGACAATCGCCTGGGGCAACCGTAAGGCGATAGTTAAGAGCGCACACCGCATGATGCAGTATATGGATAACTCGCCACGTGACTTTGTGCTTGAGGCCTCTGAGGCTGAGCTTAACTATCTGCGCACATATGTCCACCGCACGTTCAATGGCGAGGATTTTCGTGATTTTGTACTCTGCCTGCGTGGTATCATCAGTCGTTGGGGTTCTATAGGCGGATTCTTTGAGAGTAGCTATGCCGAGCATGGCGATATGCGACGTGTGCTGTCCGATTTCCGCCGAGAGTTCTTCGCTACGGAGCATAACCCACACTGCGAGAAGCACCTATCATCCATTGATAAGGGTGCTGCGTGCAAGCGTACCAATATGTATCTAAGGTGGATGGTGCGTCGTGATGAGCGTGGTGTCGACTTTGGCTTATGGACGGGCATACCTATGTCGGCACTATACCTTCCGCTCGATATTCATACAGGACGCATAGGTCGCCAGATGGGGCTTCTCGGTCGCAAGCAAAACGATTGGAAGGCTGTTGAGGAGATTACCGCTACGCTTCGTGAGTTATGCCCCGAAGACCCTACACGCTACGACTATTCGCTATTTGGTCTCGGTATCTCGGGCGATAAGCTATAGATCGCATGTTTGAGTTTAAGAAATTTAAGGTTTATGATGAGCTTTGTGCCATGAAGGTTGGCACCGATGGGGTGTTGATTGGCGCGTGGGCTGATGTTGAGGAAGCAAGTCGTATTCTCGATATCGGCACAGGCAGTGGCCTTATAGCTTTGATGCTTGCCCAGCGCAGTGCTAAGGCTGAGATTCTTGGTGTTGATGTCGATGCAGATGCTGTCCGTCAGGCAAATATTAACTTTAACGCCTCTTTATGGAGCGGCAGGCTGTCTGCCGTAGAGTGCGACGTGCGAGGCTTAGAGGGTAGTGCGAGGTTTGACCATATCGTAAGTAATCCTCCATACTTTGTTGAGACTACCGAGTCGCCCAATGTCTCACGTGCTGTAGCTCGCCATGCCTCACACCTGCACTTTGGCGATATTGTGGCCGTGGCTGAGCGTTTGTTGGTAGATGGTGGAAAGCTAAGTGTCATACTACCTTCGGATGTGGCGGCACAGTTTCGTTGTGAGGCCTTTGAACACCTGTGGCTAAGTCTCCAAACTGATGTGGTAACGAAGCCTGGCGAAGCACCTCGCCGCACAATGATGGAGTTTCGCAAGACTCCACATCCGCTAAATCCATGTTGCGATACACTTACGATAGGAAGCCCAGAGTATCGGGAAATAGTTAAGGATTTTTATCTGAATATCTAAAAAAAGGAGGTGACTAAAAAGTTAATTAGCCACCTCCTTTTTTGTCATGAGGTTGAATAAAAAGATGTAGTTTTAGGCCTGCGAAGCCCGAATAAGCGGAGTTTACTAAGCGTAAATGAGCATTTTGAGGGCGAGTATAACGACAAAATACACTTTTTATTCAGCCTCTTATCATGTTACTCAACATCGAGTTGTACACACTCAATGCCCACCTTCTCGAGTAGTCGTACGCCATCATCCGAGCGGTAGGGGTCGGCATATACCACACGCTTGATACCCGCCTGAATGATTAGTTTGGCACACTCGATACATGGCGACGCAGTGACATATAGTGTCGAGCCATCGCAGTTATTTGCGCTCTTGGCAACCTTCGTGATGGCGTTAGCCTCGGCATGAAGCACATAGGGCTTGGTCTTGCCCATATCATCTTCGCAGATATTCTCAAAGCCTGCAGGGGTGCCGTTATAGCCATCCGAGATTATCATCCTATCCTTCACGAGCAATGCTCCCACCTTGCGACGTACGCAGTATGAGTTCTCGGCCCACACACGTGCCATCTGCAGGTAGCGGATATCGAATTGACGCTGTTTCTGCTCCTTATATCCCATACTTGCGAGGCGTTATGCCAACTTACCGTGGCAGTGTTTGTACTTCTTACCCGAGCCACAAGGACATGGCTCGTTGCGACCTACCGACTTCTCAACTCTAATAGGTGCTGTCTTGCCTCTCTCGCCCTGGCCTGCAGCAGCGGCAGCAGCCATGCGTGACTCCTGAAGTTTGTTGACATCAATCTTTGAGCGCTGCTGGCGTGCCTCCTGCATAGAGTCGCTGTTCTCACGAATGGCGATGCCCGACTTGTTGATTAGGGCAAGGACATTGCGGTTGACATCCTCCAGCATCTTTGAGAAGAGCTGGAACGACTCGAGCTTGTAGATGAGCAATGGGTCCTTCTGCTCGTATGTAGCATTCTGCACACTCTGGCGTAGGTCATCCATCTCACGAAGATGCTCACGCCAAGCGTCGTCGATAGTGGTGAAGAGTGCCACCTTGGCAAACTCACGATATATCTCCAAGCAGTTGCTATCCTTACACTTCTGCAACTCCACAGGGATTGCATAGCGTAGGCGACCATCTGTAATAGGGAAGGCTATGCGGGTGTCCATCTGATGCTCACGCTCCTTGTACATACGCTCCATGGTTGGGCGTACGATTGAGGCGATAGCCTCGGCCTTGCGCTCGTAGTGTGCTGTAAGGTCATCGCAGATAGCGTCGATAATCTCCTTTGGCTTCATAGCATCAAACCTTGCCTCGTCAAGCGAAGTCTCTACGGCTACCTCACGCATAAGGTCAAACTTAAACTCCTCAAAAGAGCAACCCTCGTGAGCCTCTACAAAGCGTAGGGCGTAGTCCTGACGTAGGTTGTTAAGGTCGATGTCGATACGCTCGCCATAGAGAGCATGACGGCGACGTGTGTAGATAACCTCACGCTGTGAGTTCATAACATCGTCGTACTCCAACAGACGCTTACGTGTACCGAAGTGGTTCTCCTCGACCTTCTTCTGCGCACGCTCGATAGCCTTGGTCATCATGCCGGCCTGGATTACCTCACCCTCCTCAAGGCCCATCTTATCCATCATCTTGGCGATGCGGTCAGAGCCGAACAGACGCATAAGGTTATCCTCCAACGACACGAAGAACTGTGATGAGCCAGGGTCTCCCTGACGACCAGCACGACCACGTAGCTGACGGTCTACACGACGGCTCTCGTGGCGCTCAGTGCCGATGATGGCAAGACCTCCACACTCCT